>JAWOBH010000124.1:0-15136 GCA_046498125.1 Prochlorococcaceae cyanobacterium
TGATGCTGGGGGGCTGGTGGTTCACGGTGGCCGTGGGGGTGATCGTGCACCTGGGCCTGCTGGAGTTCTTCCGCATGGCCCAGTTCAAGGGCATCCGGCCGGCCACCAAAACCACCCTGGTGGCGGTGCAGCTGCTGCTGGTCACCACCCAGGCCATCCCCAGCGACGTGGCGGCGGCTGTGCTGCCCGCCGCCGGGGCGGTGATCTGCGGCTGGCTGCTGCTGCAGCCGCAGACGGGCACCATCGCCGACATCGCCGCCTCGATCTTCGGGCTCTTCTATCTCGGCTTTCTGCCCAGCCACTGGATCAAACTGCGCGCCCTCCCCGAGAGCGGTCTGGCGCTCACCCTGCTGGCCTGCTTCCTGATCGTGGCCACCGACATCGGCTCCTACGTGATCGGCCGGCGGCTGGGGAGTCGGCCGCTGTCGCCGATCTCTCCGGGCAAGACCGTGGAGGGGGCCCTGGGGGGCGTGGCCTGCGCCATGGCGGTGGGGGTGATCGGCGGCCTCTGGATCGGCTGGCCCTGGGGCTGGCTGATCGGCGCCCTGCTGGGGGCGGTGGTGGCCCTGTTCGCCCTGGTGGGGGACCTCACCGAGTCGATGATGAAGCGCGATGCGGGGCTGAAGGATTCCGGAGACGCCATCCCCGGCCATGGCGGCATCCTCGATCGGATCGACAGCTATCTGTTCGTGCCGGCGGTGGTGTACTCCCTCGTCACTCTGGTGCTGCCGCTGCTGCAGCGTTAAGGCGTCACGGTGCAGCGATGCTCACGGTGTCACGGTGTCACGGTGTCACGGTGGCCTCGCCGTCGAGCACCAGCAGGCCGGCCTTCACGCTCGCTCGCCCCAGCCGCAGGGAGCCGTCCATCGCCAGCAGGCTGCGATGGCTGCCGTCCTCGCTCACCAGTGCCAGGCCCCCAGGGCACACCTCCACCGTGGTGCGCACCTCCACCGGAGTGGGCTCACCCAGTCCCTGGGCCGCCAGCACCACGCTGGTGTCGTCCATGCGCAGCCCCACCAGCGGCGTGATGCCGAGCAGCTCCTCGGCCAGCTGGTCGGCCAGGGGCCGCCAGCGCGGCTGGGCCAGGGAGTGGTTGAGCCCGGCGGCGCTGAAGCTCACCAGCCCCCGGATCTCAAACGGTTCCTGGAGCTGCACGGGCTGGCCCCGCCAGAGGCTGCCCATCTGCACCCGCAGCGGTCCGCTGGTGAGATCCACCAGCTCCAGCTGCAGGTGCTGGTAGCGGACGCCCCTGGCCCGCACCCGCACCCCCGCCAGCCGGCCCCCCAGCACCGCCGCCGCTGAGCCCTGCAGCTGCAACTCCAGGCTGTCCAGGCGGTCGCACTGCCGTCGCAGCCACAGCTGCAGGGCGGCGGCGAGCAGCCGCAGCACCGGTCCGCCATCGGCGTCGGTGCCGCTCACCGAGCGGCTGCCGGCTGGGCCAGCCAGGTGGCCGCCACGGTGGCCGGCTGATCGATGTGGGGCAGGTGGCCGCAGGCGTCCAGGTCGCGCACCCGCTCGCCGAGCAGGGCCAGGGCGGCCCGTTTCTGTGGTGGGCGCAGGATGCGGTCCTGGGCGCCCCAGAGCACCTCCAGGGGCTGGGGCGGCAGGGGTGAGCCGCAGCCGGCAAAGCCGCCGCTGCGGGCGAAGGCGGCCAGGGCCTGGGCCCAGCCCGGAGCCTGCAGGTGCAGGGAGGCGATCTCAATCTCCGCCGGCCCCACGGCGTTGTCGGGCTCGGCGAAGGCACTGCGGCAGAGGCCTCGCCGCACCCCGGGCAGGGCCAGAAAGCGCACCCCCAGGCCATCGAGCAGCGGCGGCAGGGGCATCGGCCGGCCCGTGAGCCCCGCCGGGGCGAGCAGCAGCAACCGCTGGATCCGAGCGGGCTGGCGGCGGGCCAGCTCCACCGCCACAGAACCGCCCATGGAGGCCCCGATCAGGCCGATGCCGGCGCCACGGCCGCTACTGCCAGCGCCGCGGCGCGCCTCGATGGCGACCAGCAGCCGCTCCAGGTGATCGAGCACAGGCCCCGGCCCGAAGGGACCGGCGGGCGGCCGCGGGCTGAAGCCGAAGCCATGGAGATCGGGGATGAACAGCTGGTGGTGCTCCGCCAGCAGCGGTGCCAGGCGGCGGAATTCCAGAAAGGAGCTGTCGAACCCGTGCAGCAGCAGCAGCGGCGGCCCCTCCCCGAGCACGGCCACGGGCCACTCTCCCGCAAGCCCCTCAAGGGGCCACCACTGCACCTGGGCGGCGAGCCGTCGGCCCTGGGGATCGAGCAGGCCGGTGGCGGCCTCGCTCACCAGGGCCCGGCAGCGCTCCTGCTGCTCGCTGGAGATCACGCCGGCTGCCGCTCCGGGGTGAGGATGGCGTTGCTGGTGGTGCTCACCATCGCCGCCAGCAGATCGGCCGGGCCCACCGGGAAGGGCAGATGGTGCAGGTCGGTGCCGGGGGCACAGGCATAGGCGCACACAGCCTCGAGATCGCTGAGGCTGGCCTGGCCCAGGCCCAGATCGGCCAGGGTGCAGGGCACACCCAGGCGCTGAAACAGGGGCAGCAGCTGGCGCCGGGCCTGTGCCGCCAGCTGCTGGCCGCCCACCAGCTCCTCGAGCCGCAGCTGCACCAGCACGCCGAAGCCCACCTTCTCGCCGTGCAGGCTGCCGTGGCAGGCGGCCAGCTGTGTGAGACCGTTGTGCACCGCGTGGGCGGCCACGGTGCGGCAGCGGGCGCCGCCGAGGCCGCCGATCAGGCCGGCGGTGAGGCCGCAGGCCTCGGCCACCCGCACCCAGGCCTCCCCGGGGGGCCGCTGGGGATCAGCCGCATCGGTGTGGGTGTCGGCGAGGGCGGCCTCGGCATCGAGCAGCAGCTGATCGCGCAGCACCCGGGCCATCTGCACAGCCTGCTGGATCAGGCCGTCGTGGCTGCCGCCGCTGCTCACCGAGGCCTCATACCACTTGGCCATGGCGTCGGCGATGCCGCTCACCAGGGTGCGCGGGTGCGCCTGACGCACCAGACCATGGTCGAACACCAGCAGATCCGGGCAGCGATCCAGGGTGACATCCGCCTGAAAGGCCCCCTGGGGGGAATAGAGGTTGGAGAGGGCGGTCCAGCCGGCGCAGGTGGCGGCGCTGGTGGGCACGGTGACGCAGGGCAACGTCAGCCGCTGGGCCAGAAGTTTGCCGGCATCGAGCACCTTGCCGCCACCGGCCGCCAGGATCAGATCCTCGCCCGTGTGTCTGGCCTGGTCTTCGAGGCGGTGCAGGTCCTCGGCGCAGCAGTCGTGCTCCAGTTCGGCGGGCCGCACCCGCAGACCGCACTCCCGCAGCTCGGCGGCCAGTGCGCGGCGCAGACCAGCGGTGCTGCTGCTGCGCCCCAGCAGCAGCACGCGGCGGCCGAGATGGCCGATCAGAGGGAGGGCCTCAGACCAGGCACCGGAGCCGCGCAGCACCTGGGCGGGTGCGACGCTGTGGCTGCTGAACGTGCTGCTGACGGAACTGGGCTGGCTGCTCGGGGAAGGTAAGGCGGCGGAGCTCATTGCAGAACTGTATGAAGCCGCACAAGGCAGCTGCTCAGGACTGGGCGGCAATCAAGGACTGCGCGGTAGCCGGTGTCAGGCCCCGGCTCCGGCCAGTTCGGGCACCGCTGGCTCGGCGGTGTCCTGCTTGCGGATCACCACTTGCTTGGCGTCGTTCACGTCCACCAGGGCGTGGTCGCCCTCGCGGATGCGGGAGCTGAGGAACTCCTCGGCCAGGGAATCCTCCAGCAGACGCATCACGGCACGACGCAGGGGCCGGGCGCCGTAAGAGGGGTTGTAGCCCTCCTCCACCAGGCGCTCCTTGAAGGCATCGGTCACCGCCAGATGGATGCCCTTGTCCTCCATGCGGGCGAACACCTCCTTGAGCATGATCTCGGCGATCAACTTGACCTCGTCGCGGGTGAGTTGACGGAAGACGATGATCTCATCGAGACGGTTGAGGAACTCGGGGCGGAAATACTGCTTGAGTTCCTCGTTCACCAGCGAGCGGATGCGGTTGTACTGGGTTTCCTCCGCCGCTTCGCCGGAGAACTCGAAGCCGAGGCCGCCGCCGCCCTTCTCGATCACCTTCGAGCCGATGTTCGACGTCATGATGATCAGGGTGTTCTTGAAGTCCACCGTGCGGCCCTTGGAGTCGGTGAGGCGGCCGTCCTCGAGCAGCTGCAGCAGCAGGTTGAACACGTCGGGGTGGGCCTTTTCGATCTCGTCGAACAGCACCACGGTGTAGGGACGGCGGCGCACCGCTTCGGTGAGCTGGCCGCCCTCGTTGAAGCCCACGTAGCCCGGCGGGGACCCGATCAGCTTGCTGACGGTGTGCCGCTCCATGAACTCGGACATGTCGAGGCGGATCATGGCCTCCTCGCTGCCGAAGAAGTAGGTGGCCAGGGCCTTGGTGAGCTCGGTCTTGCCGACGCCGGTGGGGCCGGAGAAGATGAAGCTGGCGATCGGCCGGTTCGGATTCTTCAGGCCCACGCGGGCGCGGCGAATGGCGCGGGAGACGGCCTTGACCGCCTCGTCCTGGCCGATGAGGCGCTGATGGAGGGTCTCCTCCATGTTCAGGAGCTTGGCCGACTCGCTCTCAGTGAGCTTCTGCACCGGCACACCGGTCCAGGAGGCCACGATGTGGGCGATGTCCTCCTCGGTCACGGTGGGGCCGCGGTCGAGGTCCTCGAGGGCATGGGCTTCGCTGACGGCGGCGATCGACTCGCCGGGGGGGGCCTCAGCGGGGGCGGACTCGCTCTTGCGGGCCTGCAGGATGGTGCGGATCTGGTCGCGCAGTTCCACCTCCTTGTCGCGCAGCTCACCGGCCTTGGTGAAGTCCTGCTCGCGCACGGCGTCCTCCTTCTCCTTCTGCACGGCGCGGAGCTGCTTGTCGATCTCCTTGGCCGCCGGTGGCAGTTTGGAGTTCATCAGCCGCACCCGGCTGCCGGCCTCGTCGATCAGGTCGATCGCCTTGTCCGGCAGGAAGCGGTCGGAGATGTAGCGGTCGCCCAGGGTGGCGGCCGCGATCAGCGCCTGGTCCTCGATCGTGAGGCGGTGGTGCTCCTCGTAGCGGTCCTTGAGGCCGCGCAGGATCTCGATCGTGTCGACCACCGAGGGTTCGCCCACCATCACCGGCTGGAAGCGACGCTCCAGGGCCGCATCGCGCTCGATGTGCTTGCGGTATTCGTCGAGGGTGGTGGCCCCGATGCACTGCAGCTCCCCACGGGCCAGGGCCGGCTTGAGGATGTTGGCGGCATCGATGGCGCCCTCGGCGGCACCGGCCCCGATCAGGGTGTGCACCTCGTCGATCACGAGGATCACATTGCCGGCGCCGCGGATCTCCTCCATGATTTTCTTGAGCCGTTCCTCGAACTCACCCCGGTACTTGGTGCCGGCCACCAGCAGGCCGATGTCGAGGGTGAGAACGCGCTTGTCCTCGAGGATGTCGGGCACATCGCCCGACTGAATACGCTGGGCGAGGCCCTCGGCGATGGCGGTCTTGCCGACCCCGGGTTCGCCGATCAGCACGGGGTTGTTCTTGGTGCGGCGCCCGAGGATCTGGATCACCCGCTCGATCTCGTTCTGGCGGCCCACCACCGGGTCGAGCTTGCCGTCGGAGGCCAGCTGGGTGAGGTTGCTGCCGAACTCGTCGAGGGTTGGGGTCTTGGTGGAGCCCTTGCCGCCGCCGCTGCCGGCGGCCACCTCGGCGGTTTCGCCGAGCATGCGGATCACCTGGGTGCGCACCTTGGCCAGGTCGACGCCGAGGTTCTCGAGCACCCGGGCGGCGACGCCTTCACCCTCGCGGATCAGGCCCAGCAGCAGGTGCTCGGTGCCGATGTAGTTGTGGCCCAGCTGGCGGGCTTCCTCCAGGGACAGCTCCAGCACGCGTTTGGCGCGGGGAGTGAAGGGGATCTCCACGGCCACGAAGCCGGAGCCGCGGCCGATGAT
This sequence comes from Prochlorococcaceae cyanobacterium, assembly GCA_046498125.1. GTDB lineage: Bacteria > Cyanobacteriota > Cyanobacteriia > PCC-6307 > Cyanobiaceae > NIES-981. The sequence goes on from JAWOBH010000124.1 coordinate 5,957, forward strand.
CTTCTCCACCTCAACGCGGGCGTCCTTGAGGTTGACCCCCATCGACTTGAGCACCTTGGCGGCGACGCCGGTGCCCTCTCCGATCAGGCCCAGCAGGATCTGCTCGGTGCCCACGAAGTTGTGGCCCAGTCTGCGGGCCTCTTCCTGGGCCAGCATGATCACCTTGATGGCCTTCTCGGTAAACCGCTCGAACATGGGGCGGGCCTGTTGCACGTTGACCCAACCTATCAGGGTTGACAGGGCCTGTGTGGTTGCTGGGAGCAGGGGGCCAGATCGCCTGTGACAGCAGTGGCTGAAGGGGCTCCAAGTACAAAAGAACAGCCTGGATTGGCAGCTTCTTGATATAGTAAAAGCCGGTTAACCGTACCCTTGCTGAGCAAGAATTCCTAGCCGTTCTCCAGGCGTAGCCACAGGATCAGGGCGTCTTCCCCGTTGCGGTAGTAGCCGGGCCGGTGGCCGGCCTGGCGGAAGCCCAGGCGGCGGTAGAGGGCGCGGGCCGCCGTGTTGTCCGCGCCCACCTCCAGGGTGGCCCATTCGGCGCCGTGGGCGCGGGCCTCCGCCAGCAGGGCGCCCAGCACCAGCCGGCCCAGGCCCAGGCGGCGCCTCTGGGGATCCACCGCCACCAGGGTGATGTGCAGTTCCTCGAGGATCCGCCAGCCGCAGGCCATGGCCTCGAGGCGGCCATCGCTCCAGAGCCCCAGCCCCGGCCGCTGCGGATCGGCCAGTTCGGTGCTCCACTGCCCCCGGCTCCAGAGCCCGCCCAGGCTGCGGCCATCCAGGGCCAGGCAGGCCTCCAGATCGGCGGGGGCGAGCGCGGCCGCCGCTTCGGGCAGGCTCGGTTCGGGCAGACCGGGTTCAGGGGAGCTCGGTTCAGCGGACCTCGGTTCATCAGGCACGGCAGGCCCCACCTGGCATTCCGTACATTCGGCCTTTCCCAACCTGCCCGGTGCGGCCATGGTGATCTCCAGTCAAGCCACCGGTGTGGGCCGCGCGGGGGATCAAGGTCCCGATCCTGTGTCCACTTCCGCCCCCGGGCTTGGCCACCGGCCCTTCGAAGCCGACTGCGACCGCTCCAGCCCCAACCGCAACCTGGCGCCGATCAGCGCCAGCCTGGATGCCGAAGGCCGGCTGATGGTGGGCGGCTGCCGCCTCAGCGATCTGGCCCGCACCTACGGCACACCGTTGTATGTGCTCGATGAGGCCACCCTGCGCGCCAGCTGCCGTGCCTACCGCCAGGCGCTGGAGGCCCACTACCCCGGCCCCTCCCTGGCCGTCTACGCCTCCAAGGCCAACAGCTCGCTGGCGCTCTCGGCCCTGGTGGCGGCCGAGGGGCTGGGGCTCGATGCGGTGTCGGCCGGGGAGCTGCTCACCGCCCTCGGCGGTGGCATGCCGCCGGAGCGGATCGTGCTGCACGGCAACAACAAGAGCCGCGAGGAGCTGCTCCTCGCGGCCCGCAGCGGGGTGACGGTGGTGGTGGACAACTGGCGCGACATCGAGCTGCTCACCGAGCTGGCGCCAGCCCTGGCCGAGCCGGTGCGGCTGATGCTGCGCTTCACACCGGGCATCGAGTGCCACACCCACGAGTACATCCGCACCGGCCACCTGGACAGCAAGTTCGGGTTCGACCCCGACCAGCTGGAGGCGGTGCTCCGTCATCTGGCCGCCTGCTCCTGGGGCCGGCTCACGGGCCTGCATGCCCACATCGGTTCGCAGATCTTCGAGCTCCAGCCCCACCGGGACCTGGCCGGGGTGATGGCCGATGCCCTGGCCCTGGCCCGCTCCCTCGGCCATCCGGTGGACGACCTCAATGTGGGCGGCGGGCTGGGGATCCGCTACGTGGCCAGTGACGATCCCCCGAGCATCCAGTCCTGGGTGGCCGCCGTGGCCTCCGCCCTGCTGCAGGCCTGCCGCCAGCGCCGGCTCGACCTGCCCCGCCTGATGTGCGAGCCCGGCCGCTCCCTGGTGGCCAGCGCCGGCCTCACCCTCTATGAGGTGGGCAGCAGGAAGGAGATCCCCGGCCTGCGCACCTACCTTTCGGTGGACGGCGGCATGAGCGACAACCCGCGCCCGATCACCTACCAGTCGCTCTACACCGCCGTCCTGGCCGACCGCCCCGGCGCCGAGGCCAGCGAGACCGTGACGGTGGCCGGCAAGCACTGCGAGTCGGGCGATGTGGTGCTCAAGGACCTGGCCTTGCCGCCGGCCACCAGCGGTGATGTGATCGCCGTGTTCGCCACCGGCGCCTACAACGCCTCCATGGCCTCGAACTACAACCGCATCCCCAGACCGGCGGCGGTGCTGGTGGCCGACGGCGTGGCCGAGCTGGTGCAGCGCCGGGAGCAGCCGGAAGACCTACTGCGCTACGACGTGCTGCCCGCCCGCCTGACGCCGGTATCCTGACGAACAGGTTTCGGTGATGGTGTGAGCGGGCCCTGGCTCGGCAGTTGGCTCCGGGTTCTCGATCCACGCCTGTTTCTCGACCTGGTCCTGGCCATCGGCCTCGGGGTGGTGGTGCTCGGCCGGGTGCGCGATGCCCGCACCCTCTGGCTGCTGCGGGGCTACCTGCTCTTGGTGGGGCTGGCCTGGGCGGTGCAGCGCTACGCCAACCTGCCGCTCACCGCCAGGTTGCTGGATGCCCTGGTGCTGGCCTGCAGCCTGGCCCTGGCGATCCTCTGGCAGGGCGAACTGCGGCGGTTCATGGAACTGCTCGGCACCGGCCGGCTGGGGATGGTGCTGGGCAACGGCAATGGCGCCTCCCAGCGCTCGGGATCGGTGGCGGTGCTCAGTGAGGCCGCCGGGCGACTCTCCCAGGCGCGGCGCGGGGCCCTGATCGTGGTGGACCACGGCAGTGACCTGCGCCCGGAAGACTTTCTCAACCCCGGCATCGCCCTCGATGCCCAGCTGTCGGTGGACCTGCTGCTCAACCTGTTCGCCGCCGACACCCCGCTGCATGACGGTGCCGTGCTGGTGAAGGGCAATCGCATCCTGGCGGCCGGCGTGATTCTGCCGCTCTCGCGCCAGGGAATCACCCGTTTCGGCACCCGTCACCTGGCGGCCCTGGGCCTCACCGAGCGCTTCAACCGCTGCCTGGCGATCGTGGTGTCGGAGGAAACGGGCACCCTGTCGCTGGCCTGCCATGGCCGGCTGGAGCGCCCGATCACCAGCAGCCGGCTGCACGACCTGCTCAGTGAGGCCCTGGCCCGGCCGGGTGGACGTAGCGTGGCCAAGGACACGCCGGAATCCCGCGGATGAGTCGCGCTCTGGCGACCGATCACCACACCATCCTCGGTGCCGCCCGGCCGGGACAGCCGGCGGCCCTCGATCCCGCCCGCCTGCCGGCCCATGTGGCCGTGATCATGGACGGCAACGGTCGCTGGGCCCGTCGCCGCGGCCTGCCGCGGGTGATGGGGCACCGGGCCGGGGTGGAGGCGCTCAAGCGCACCCTGCGCCTCTGCAGCGACTGGGGCATCGGTGCCCTCACCGCCTATGCCTTCTCCACCGAGAACTGGTCCCGGCCGGGCGAGGAGGTGAGCTTCCTGATGGCCCTGTTCGAGCGGGTGCTGCAGCGGGAGCTGGAGGGGCTGGAGCGGGAACGGGTGCGGATCCGTTTTCTCGGCGACCTCAGCCCCCTGCCGGCGGGGCTGCAGCAGTTGATCGCCGAGGCCACCAGCCGCACCGCCGCCAACGACGGCATCCACTTCAATGTGTGCACCAACTACGGCGGTCGCGCCGAGCTGGTGGGGGCAGCCCGACGGCTGGCCGAACGGGCGTCGCGGGGGGAGCTGGATCCGGCCGCCATCGATGAGGTCGCCTTCGCCGCCGAGCTGCACACCGCCGGCGAGTGCGATCCCGACCTGCTGATCCGCACCAGCGGCGAGCAGCGGATCAGTAATTTCCTGCTCTGGCAGCTGGCCTACGCCGAACTGCACATCACCGAGGTGCTCTGGCCCGATTTCGATCAGGCGGCGCTGCTGACGGCGTTGCTCGACTACCAGAGCCGTCAGCGCCGCTTCGGCGGTGTGGATCCCGTTTCCTGACTCCATTGCCGCCCCTCACTTCCGCCTGGCCTGTGATCGCCACGTCCCAAGCCCCTTCCCCCCCGGCCGTTCCCCTCCGCCACGACTGGAGCCGTGCCGAGATCCAGGCGCTGCTGGAGCTGCCGCTGATGGACCTGCTCTGGCGGGCCCAGCAGGTGCACCGCGCCGCCAACCCCGGCTACCGGGTGCAGCTGGCCTCGCTGCTGAGCGTGAAGACCGGCGGCTGTGAGGAGGACTGCGCCTACTGCCCCCAGTCGATGCACCACAGCAGCGACGTGAGCGGCCGGCCGGAGCTGGAGGTGGAACCGGTGCTGGCCCGGGCGCGGGCCGCCAAGGACGCTGGTGCCCACCGCTTCTGCATGGGCTGGGCCTGGCGTGAGATCCGGGAGGGCGCCCCCTTCGAAGCGATGCTGGCGATGGTGCGGGGCGTGCGCGGGCTCGGGCTGGAGGCCTGCGTGACCGCCGGCATGCTCACCGACAGCCAGGCCGAGCGCCTCGCGGCGGCGGGGCTCACCGCCTACAACCACAACCTCGACACCAGCCCGGAGCACTACCACCGCATCATCACCACCCGCACCTATCAGGAGCGCCTGGAGACGCTGGAGCGGGTGCGGCGGGCGGGCGTGAGCCTCTGCTGCGGGGGGATCATCGGCATGGGTGAGGGCACTGGCGACCGGGCCGGGCTGCTGCAGGTGCTGGCCAGCCTCGATCCCCACCCCGAGAGCGTGCCGATCAACGCCCTGGTGGCGGTGGAGGGCACGCCCCTGGAGGAGCAGCCGCCGCTGGATCCGCTGGAGCTGGTGCGCATGGTGGCCACGGCCCGCATCCTCATGCCCCGCTCGCGGGTGCGCCTCAGTGCCGGCCGGGAGCAGCTCGGTCGGGAGGCCCAGATCCTCTGCCTGCTGGCCGGAGCCGATTCGATCTTCTACGGCGACACCCTGCTCACCACCTCCAACCCGGCGGTGGAGGCCGACCGGAAACTGCTGGCGGCGGCGGGAGTGCAGGCCTGGGAGGAGGCGCCGCCGGTGGCCTGCCGGTGAGGGCGATGGCCGATCGCCCTGCTGCCGAAGCCGGTGTCTGCGTGGCGGCGTTCTATCGCTTCGCCCCCCTGCAGGGGCTGCCGCAGCTGCGGACCGAGCTGCTGCAACTGGCTGCGGCCCAGGCGCTGCGGGGCACGATCCTGCTGGCCAGCGAGGGGGTGAACGGCACCATCGCCGGCCCTGAGAGCGGGGTGCAGGCGCTGCTGGCGCGGCTGCGGCGGGTGCCGGGGCTGGAGCCGCTGGAGGTGAAGTGCAGCTGGGCCCGCGGGCAGGCGTTCCAGCGCCTCAAGGTGCGGCTGAAGCGCGAGATCGTCAGCCTCGGCCAGCCCGACGTGCGGCCCTATCTCGGCTCAGCGGTGGGCACCCTCGTGCCGCCCCAGCAGTGGGCCGCCCTGATCGCCGATCCCGACACCCTGCTGATCGACACCCGCAACGCCTACGAGGTGGCCATCGGCAGCTTCGCGGGGGCGATCGATCCGGGAACGGACAGCTTCCGGGAGTTTCCAGCCTGGGTGGAGCGGCAGCTCAAGCCCCTGGTGGAGCGGCGCCGCCCCCGGACGATCGCCCTGTTCTGCACCGGCGGCATCCGCTGCGAGAAGGCCACGGCCTATCTGCAGCAGCAGGGGTTCGAGGGGGTGCACCACCTGCAGGGGGGCATCCTGCGCTATCTGGAGGAGATCCCCGAGCCGCAGAGCCACTGGCGTGGGGAGTGCTTCGTGTTCGACCAGCGGGTGGCCGTGAACCACAGGCTGGAGCCGGGCGAGCACCTCCTCTGCCACGCCTGCGGCCGGCCCCTCTCGCCCGCCGACCGGCAGCTGGCGAGCTACGTGGAGGGGGTGAGCTGCCGCCATTGCATCGACCACTACAGCCCGGCGGATCGGGTGCGCTTCGGCGAGCGCCAGCGCCAGATCGAGCGGGCCCGCGCCCGCGCCTGACCATCCCCGTGGAGCGGGTTCTCTACAGCTTCCGCCGCTGTCCCTACGCGATCCGCGCCCGGCTGGCGCTGGCGGCGGCGGGCCTGGCGCCGGGGACGGATCTGGAGCTGCGGGAGGTGAGCCTGAAGGCCAAGCCGCCGGAGCTGCTGGAGGCCTCGGCCAAGGGCACCGTGCCGGTGCTGGTGGACGGCGAGACGGTGCTCGATGAGAGCCTGGCGGTGATGCGCTGGGCCCTGGAGCGGCGCGATCCCCGCGGCTGGCTGCTGGGCTGGAGCGCGGCCGAGGCCGCCGCCATGGAGGCCCTGATCGCAGAGAACGATGGGCCCTTCAAGCACCACCTCGACCGCTTCAAGTACGCCAGCCGCTACCGCGCCTTCGGAGCAGCGGCCCCGCTGCCGCCAGAGGCGCCGCAGGAGCACCGCCGGGAGGCCCTGGCGATCCTGCGCCGCTGGAGTGGCCGACTGGAGCGGGGCGGCTGGCTGCTGGGGGATCGCCCCTCGCTGGCCGATCCGGCCCTGCTGCCCTTCGTGCGCCAGTTCCGGCTGGCCGATGATCCCCAGCGATTCGACACCGAACCTGGGCTGGAGCCCCTGAGGGCCTGGCTGGACCGTTGTCTTGGCAGTGCTGAGCTGGCGGCGGTGCTGGATCCACCCTGGGCCTCCCGCCTGCCCTGGTGCTCGCCCCGCTGGCTCTATCACCTGGCCCTGCGGAGCGAGTGGCGGTCGGCGCAGGCCGAGGGGGTCTACCACCGCTCCACGCGGGGACGGTCGCTGCAGGAGGTGGGCTTCATCCACCTCAGCCAGGCCCACCAGCTGGCTGCCACCCATCGCCGTTACTACGCCGATCTCGATTCCGCCGCGGTGCTGCTGCTGGCGATCGATCCGGCCCGGCTGGCGGGGGGCGGTGCCGTGGTGCGCCTGGAGCCGGCGCCCGGCAGCGGTGAGCTGTTCCCCCATCTCCACGGCCCCCTGCCGTTGGCGGCGGTGGTGGCGGCCTGGCCCTGGCGGGCCGAGCATGGGATTCCCCTGGCGCCACGATGGTGAACTCCTCCCGAGGTCCGGAACGGCTGGTGCGCGCCGGCCAGTGGCTGATCGCCCTGCTGTTCGCCTACTTCCTGATCCAGGTGGGTGGGGCCCTGATCGCCGACCTGCCCCTGCTCTCCAGCCAGCCGCGGCTGGAGCAGTATCTCGATCAGCCACGCATCGCCGAGCTTGAGGCCGAGCTGCAGCCGCTGCAGAGCCGGCAGCAGGCCTTGCAGGAGCAGCGCGATCGCCTGCGGGAGCGTCAGCAGCAGGCCAGCCAGGCCTACAGCCGGGAGAAGGCCAGCTTCGACAACTGGCGTTCCGCCCGGTCGGTCACCGAGCAATCGGAGCAGAACCCGGAGGTGATCGCCCGGGCGCGCCAGCTCGACGGCCTGTTGCAGCAGCAGCAGCAACTCGGCCGCGAGCAGGAGCAGCTCGAGGCCCAGCTGCGCGAGCTGCGGGCCTCGCTGGCTCCACCTCAGCAGCAGATCGAGCAGCTGCGGGCCGAGGCCAACACCCGCTGGCTCCAGGCCCGCCAGCGGGCGGAGCTGCGTGCCTTCGGCATCCGGCTGCTGTTCGTGGGCCCGCTGCTGGCCCTGGCGCTGTGGCAGTTCCGCCGCTTTCGCGGCAGCGACCAGTGGCCGTTCGTGTGGGGCTTCCTGCTGTTCGGGTTGTTCGCCTTCTTCGTGGAGCTGGTGCCCTACCTGCCCAGCTTCGGGGCCTACATCCGCTACGGGGTGGGAGCGCTGCTCACCTTCCTGGTGGGTCGGGCGCTGATCCGCTGGCTGAATGCCTACCTGGCGCGCAAGCAGCAGGAGCAGGTGGCTCCCCAGGAGGAGCGTCAGCGGGCGATCCGCTACGAGAAGGCCCTGCAGGCCCTGGGCCGTAACCAGTGCCCCAGCTGCGAGCGCAACCTGCCGCGCCGCGACGGCCTGCTGCCCAACTACTGCATGCACTGCGGCCTGCAGCTGCAGCATGACTGCGACCAGTGCGGCTTTCACCACTACGCCTGCTTCCCCTATTGCCCCAGCTGCGGCCATCCGGCCGGCCTGGCGGCGGAGCGTCCGGCGTGAGTGCTGCGCCGCTCTCGGGCGAACCCGGCCTGGCCGAGCTGGAGGCGGAGGCCCGCCGCCGGGGGCTGCTCCTGCGGCTGCAGGTGCGCCGGCCGCTGGGGCTGGCCTGGAGCCTGCGGGTGGGGGTGGCGAGGCCGCAGCCGCTGGCGCTGCTGGGCGAGCTGAAGGGCTGGGCGCTGCCCACCACCGCCGGCCTGCGGCTGGACACGATGCGGGTGCAGGGGGAGTGCACCACCGCGGTGGGCGCACTGATCTGGGCGGCCAGCTTCGCCTGGGCCCTGGAGGCCACCCCCTGCCGCCGCGCCCGGCTGCTGGCGATCCGCGACGACCCGCATCAACACAGCCGCCTGGTGCGCTACTTCCGCCAGCTGGGGTTCACAGCGCTGCGGGAGCTCGGCGGCGGCCCGGCCGACCTGGCGCCCAGGCTGCTCTGGGGCGGGGCCGGCCTGCTGATGGAGGGCGACTGCGCCGAGGGCCTGCGGCGCAGCGCCCGGCGGCTGGCTCAGTCGCAGCCCTCCACCGACACGCGGTAGCTGAAGCCGATGGAGCCGGGCATGGTGGTGGCGCCCACGCGCACGTTCACCTGGTTGGTGCGCCGGCCGGGCACGGCCGGAAAGGGACCGAAGCTGCGGCTCTCCTCCGGCTGAAGGGTGACGTTCTCATCCACCAAACGGATGTTGGTGTTGTCGGTGAAGCGCAGGAACGCCGCCATCGGGAACACACCCTCTTCGGTGGAGGCCGACTGGAGGTTGATGCGGTAGCTGTTGAAATCGCGGTCGACTGCGAAATCGGTGTCCCAGTTGGCTCGACCCAGCAGCATCTCCAGGGGGGCGACGCGGGGACGTTCCACCCGTTTGGTCACCACGGGGTTTTGACTGTCGCCGCCGATGGGTCGCAGGAAGGAGCACGTCTCGGCCCTGGCGAGGCCGGCGCTCGCCAGAGTCAGGGCGCAGGGCAGCACGAGTGCCATGGCCCTGAACGGTCGTTGCGCTGCGACAGGAAGCCAGGCCGACCGCCAGGGCGCCAGGTGTCGACGGTGGCTCATGGTCTCGGCCGAAGGGTGGGAGCTGGAA
>JAWOBH010000346.1:0-9693 GCA_046498125.1 Prochlorococcaceae cyanobacterium
TCGGCGTCGGCGTCGGCCTCCATCAGCACCGGATCGGCCAGCCAGGCCTCCATCGCCTGGATGCGGCGGGCCAGGGTGCGGGCGTCGCCGTAGCCGCGGGCGATCATGTTCCTGAGCAGCGCCACGTTGCTGCGCAGGTATTCGCTCACCGTCTCCACCGAGAGCTTGATCGTGCTGCCGGCGCAGGAGCGCTCGACCGTGGCGTCGGTGAGTTCAAACGCCTGCTCCAGCTTGAGGTCGGGCAGCCCCTCGATCTCCATGATCCGGCCGTTGAACACATTTTTCTTGCCCTCCTTGGCCACCGTGAGCAGGCCCTGCTGGATCGCCACGTAGGGAATGGCATTCACCACGTCGCGCAGGGTCACCCCCGGCTGCAGGGAGCCGGAGAACTTCACCAGCACCGATTCGGGCATGTCCAGCGGCATGGCGCCGATGGCGGCGGCGAAGGCCACCAGACCCGACCCGGCGGGGAAGGAGATGCCCAGGGGGAAGCGGGTGTGGCTGTCGCCGCCGGTGCCCACCGTGTCGGGCAGGAGCATGCGGTTGAGCCAGCTGTGGATGATGCCGTCGCCGGGGCGCAGGGCCACGCCGCCCCGGGAGGCCATGAAGTCGGGCAGCTCGGCGTGGGTCTTGAGATCCACCGGCTTGGGATAGGCGGCGGTGTGGCAGAAGCTCTGCATCACCAGATCTGCGGAGAAGCCCAGGCAGGCCAGCTCCTTCATCTCGTCGCGGGTCATCGGCCCGGTGGTGTCCTGGGAGCCCACGGTGGTCATCAGCGGCTCACAGCTGGTGCCGGGGCGCACGCCGGCAAGGCCGCAGGCCTTGCCCACCATCTTCTGGGCCAGGGTGAAGCCCTTGCCGGTGTCGGCCGGGGCCACGGGGCGGATGAACAGTTCGGAGGCGGGCAGCCCCAGCTGGGCGCGCACCTTGTCGGTGAGAGCGCGGCCGATCATCAGCGGGATGCGGCCACCGGCGCGCACCTCATCGGTGATCGTGCTGGGCTTGAGCTCGAAGCGGGCCACGATCTCCCCGGCATTGGGCTCGCCGGCGGCCCGCTCGATCGTGCCGGCGTAGGGGCGGATGGTGATCACGTCGCCGCTGTTGAGGGAGGTGACGTCGCACTCGATCGGCAGGGCGCCGGAATCCTCGGCGGTGTTGAAGAAGATCGGCGCGATCTTGCCGCCCAGGATCACCCCGCCGCTGCGCTTGTTGGGCACGTGGGGGATGTCGGTGCCGGTGTGCCAGAGCACCGAGTTGATGGCGGATTTGCGCGAGCTGCCGGTGCCCACCACATCGCCCACGTAGGCCACGGGGTGGCCTTTCTGTTTGAGCTCGGCGATCAGCTCCAGGCCGCCGGGCATGCGGGTTTCCAGCATCGCCGTGGCGTGCAGGGGGATGTCGGGGCGGGTGGTGGCGTGGGTGGCCGGCGAAAGGTCGTCGGTGTTCGTCTCGCCCTCCACCTTGAACACCGTGACGGTGATCTCGGCCGGCAGCTCGGGCTTGGCGGTGAACCACTGCGCGGCGGCCCAGCTGTCCACCACCCGCCGGGCCCAGGGGTTGGACTCCGCCAGCTCGAGCACGTCGTGGTAGGCGTCGTAAACCAGCACGGTGCCGCTCAGGCCGTTGGCGGCCGCCTCGGCAATGGCGGCGTCGGCGCTGGAGAGCAGCTCGATCAGCGCGCCCACGTTGTAGCCGCCGATCATGGTGGCCAGCAGCCGCACCGCCTCCAGGGGGTTCACCAGCGGACTGGACGCTTCCCCCTTGGCCACCGCCAGCAGCCAGCTGGCCTTCACGTAGGCCGCCTCATCCACCCCGGGGGGGATGCGCTCGCTCAGCAGGTGCCTGAGAACGGCCTCCTCCCCGGCCGGGGGTGCCGCCAGCAGCTCGGTGAGGTCGGCGGTCTGCCCGGCGGTGAGCGGCAGGGGCGGCACGCCCAGGGCCTCCCGTTCGGCTGCGGCGGCGCGGTAGTCGGCGAGAAAGGTGGTGGCGCTCATCGCGGGTGGTTGCACGTTGCCTCCATTGTTCTTGGCCGGGGCCCAGGTTGTTGGTGGCGGTCGCTGCCGTCTCCCTGCCTAGGGTGATGGGCTGAGCGCGGCACCCCTCGGCAGCCTGAATTCCCATGCACGCCACCACCCACGCCATCACCAGCGATCTTCATGTGGTGGAGACGCGGCCCCTGGTGCCGCCGGCCGTGCTGCACCGCGACCTGCCGATCAGCGACCGCGCCGCCAGCACGGTGCAGCAGGCCCGCCTGCGGATTCAGGACATCCTCCACGGCCGGGACGACCGCCTGCTGGTGATCGTGGGCCCCTGCTCGGTGCACGACGTGGCGGCGGCCAAGGAGTACGCCGGTTTCATCGCCGAGGCCCGCCAGCGCCACGCCGCCGAGCTGGAGGTGGTGATGCGGGTGTACTTCGAGAAACCGCGCACCACCGTGGGCTGGAAGGGTCTGATCAACGACCCCCACCTGGACGGCAGTTATGACATCAACACCGGCCTGCGGCTGGCCCGCTCGCTGCTGCTGCACGTGGCGGATCTGGGTCTGCCGGCAGCCACCGAACTGCTGGATCCGGTTGTGCCCCAGTACATCGCCGATCTGATCAGCTGGACCGCCATCGGCGCCCGCACCACCGAGAGCCAGACCCACCGGGAGATGGCCTCGGGCCTGTCGATGCCGATCGGCTTCAAGAACGGCACCGACGGCAGCATCGCCACGGCCGTGAACGCCGTGGAGGCCGCGGCCCGGCCCCACCATTTCCTGGGCATCAACAGCGAGGGCCACGCCTCGATCGTGACCACCACCGGCAATCCCGATGGCCATGTGGTGCTGCGGGGCGGCAAGCACGGCTCCAACTACCACCCCGAGGCGATCGCCGAGGCCGCGGTGGCCCTGGAGAAGGCGGGCTTGCCGTGCCGGCTGATGGTGGACTGCAGCCATGGCAACTCCAACAAGGACTACCGCCGCCAGGCGGAGGTGGCCGACCAGATGGCCCGGCAGGTGCGGGCCGGCTCGTGCCACGTCATGGGGGTGATGCTGGAGAGTCATCTGGTGGCTGGCAACCAGACGCTCAGCGCCGACCTCAGCCAGCTCGCCTACGGCCAGAGCATCACCGACGCCTGCATCGATCTGGCCACCACGGCTGAGGTGCTGGAGTCCCTGGCCGAGGCGGTGCGCGCCACGGAGGCCACCCTGGCCCTGACGGCATGATGTTCTTGCACTCGCGTGGCGCGAGTGCCAATCAACGAACTTGACAACATCCTGCAACGAACTGTTCTTTCTGAACAGCTTTCTTGGGCTGGCCCCATAGCGTCAGCACCCATCAATCCGAGGTGCGTGATGAGCTACCTGCTGCAGTTCTGCGGACTTTCGGACCCCTTGCAGGTGTTCTACCTCGAGCAGAGCGAGGGTCCGGCCTTCGCCGGCTTCCGCCCCGTGCAGCTCGATCAGCTGCTGGGCTGGGCCCAGGCCATCGGCCGGCAGCGGCACTGGGATCGGGAGGTGATCCACCAAGCGGTGATGGAAGCCTGGATGGAGCGGGCCGACGTGATCCGCCAATGGCAGCTGCGGCTGAATCATGAGCCGCACGACCGGCTGCTGGTGGCGGGCCTGGGCACGGCTCGCGACTGGGAACGGCGCTGTGAGCAGCTGCTGCGGGCCTAGCTCCGGTGAGCGGGGGGCGGTTGGTTTGGCCCTCAGCTGAGCTGGTGCCACAGCCAGGCCACCCCCAGCGGCACGCTGAGGTTGTCGATGCCGCCGAAGGCCACCTGCTCGAGCAGGGTGGCGGTGGTGGCGATGGCCAGCAGGGACGGCCAGGCGGGAGCGGCCAGATCCAGACCCAGCGCCATCAGGGTCAGGCGCAGCAGCACCAGCACCAACAGGCTGACGCCGGCCATCACGGAGGTCCCCACGAGGGAGCGGCGCTGGCCCAGCACCTGCCAGCTGGGGCTGGCGAACAGCGGTCCCAGCAGACCGGCGAGGCCATCGCCGAAGGCCATCACCAGCACCCCGGCCGCCACCGGTGCCGGCTGCTGGGGCCAGTACTGCCAGAGCAGCAGGGTGATCGAGGCGCCGTAGGCCACGGTGCCGTAACTGGCGCGACCCACGTCCTCCACCGCGGGCAGCAGGCGCAGGCGGTGGTTGAGGGCCGCCACCACCGTGATGGCGGCGGCGGCAGGCAGGGCGATCAGGCGGTGGATGCCGGCCGCCCAGGCGATCGGCACCACGGCGCCGCTGCCAATGTGCACCAGCTTGCGGCTCCATTCGCGCCGGGCCGGGGTGTCGGCGCCGTTCCAGCGCCGCCGCACGGTCACTGCACCGGCGGCCAGCAGGGCTAACCAGATGGCCACGGCCGCCACACCGATTGCCTGCTGGGGCCAGTTCAGATCTGGCCCTGTCAACGCCGCAACCAGAAACCCGTCAGGCGGCTTTGTGCACGTTACTGAGCAGCCGCAGCTTCATGATCGCCTTGGCCTCCAGCTGCCGCACCCGCTCCCGCGACACGTTGATCAGCCGGCCGATCTCGGCCAAGGTGAGGGGTTCGCTGCCCTCCAGACCGAAGCGCAGCTTGATGATCGTCTGCTCGCGCTCGTTGAGCTGGGACAGCCAGGCTCCGAGGTGCTCCTTCTGGAGATGGCGATCCATCGCATCGAAGTGCTGGTTGCTCTCCGGATCGGCGATCAGTTCCCCGAGGGTGCTGCGATCCTCATCGCCGCGGGCATGGGCGTCGAGGGAGGTGCAGGGGGCGCTCTGGGCGATCAGGTCTTCCAGCTCCGTGGGTTTCATGGCCAGGGCGTGGGCCAGTTCCAGGCGATTGGGCTGGCGGCCGAGGCGGTGGGAGAGCTCCCGGCTCACCCGGCGCATCTTCGAGAGCTTCTCGCTCACATGGATCGGCAGGCGGATGGTGCGGGCGCTGTTGTCGATGGCCCGGGTCATGCCTTGGCGGATCCACCAGTAGGCGTAGGTGGAGAACTTGTAGCCCATGGCGGGATCGAACTTGTCGACGGCCCGCTCCAGGCCGATGGCGCCCTCCTGCACCAGATCCATGAGCTCCAGGCCCTGGTGCTGGTATTTCTTGGCCACGCTCACCACCAGGCGCAGGTTGGCGGACATCATTCGCTCGCGGGCCCGCTGGGCCATGCGCAACTGGCGCCGCTGCTGGGGATTGAGCTGTTCGGCGGGCTGCTGCTGCAGGCGTTTGCCCGCCTGCACGTGATGGGCCAGCTCGATTTCCTCGGCCGGGGTGAGCAGCGGTACGCGGCCGATATTGCTCAGATACCAGCCGATGGAATCGGCATTGATGCGCGTGGTGGCCCTGGTGGCACCACGGCCGGCGCCGGTGCTGGATCTGGTTGTGCTAGCTGGCTTCGCAGCGCTGTTGGACGATGCGCCAGAAGCGGATTGCGCAGGCGTCCCCACACCCTTGCCTCCCGAATTCATTTGTGCGCGGAATGTAGCACCCGTGCGGTGGTTTCAGGGCCTGATCTTTGAACGCGTTCCGGATTGGTGATTGTCTGTGATTCGGCGGCGCCAGCTATGTGGTGCTGCCCGGACATTGATTTGGTGTCAACGGATGCCCACTGCGGATGCTTTTGGCCTGTGGGCACCGCCTGATCCTCAGCCGGCCGCCACCAGCCCGCCGCGCCAGCGGTCCATCAGCTCCCGCTGGGCCAGCCGCTCCTCGCCCTCCGGCTGCGCCTGGCTGAACTGGCCGTCGGGACCCATGTGCCAGGCGCCGGTGTCGCTGAAGTAAACGTCGAGCAGTCCCTCCAGTTGCCGGCGCAGGGCCGGATCCTCGATCGGCGCCACCGCCTCCCCGCGCCGGTCGAGGTTGCGCGGCATCCAGTCGGCGCTGCCCATGAACACCTCCGGCTCGCCGGCGTTGCCGAACCAGAACAGCCGGGAGTGCTCGAGGAAGCGGCCGATCACACTGACCACGCGGATGTGGTCACTGATGCCCTCCAGCCCCGGCCGCAGGCAGCACATGCCCCGCACCAGCAGATCGATCTGCACGCCGGCCTGGGAGGCCTCGTAGAGCAGAGCGATGATGGCAGGATCGACCAAGGCGTTCATCTTGGCGCGGATGTGGCCACCGCGGCCGGCCTGGGCGTGGTCGATCTCCCGGCGGATGAGATCCTCCATGCCCTTGCGCAGGGTCACCGGGGCCACCAGCAGGCGGCGGAAACTCTGCTGCTTGGAGAAGCCGGTGAGGTAGTTGAACAGTTCAACCAGGTCGGCGCCGAACTCGGGACGGGCCGTGAGCAGACCCAGGTCGGTGTAGAGGCTTGAGGTCTTGGAGTTGTAATTGCCGGTGCCGATGTGCACGTAGCTGTTGAGCCCCCGTTTCTCGCGGCGGATCACCAGCAGGATCTTGGTGTGGGTCTTGAGCCCGATCACCCCATAGACCACGTGCACGCCGGAACTCTCCAGCTGGCGTGCCCACTGGATGTTGTTGTCCTCATCGAAGCGGGCCTTCAGTTCCACCAGGGCCATCACCTGCTTGCCGTTCTCGGCCGCCCGGATCAGTGCCGCCACCACCGGGGAATCCTTGGAGGTGCGGTAGAGGGTCATCTTGATCGCCAGCACCGAGGGGTCGTCGGCGGCCTGGTTGAGGAATTCCTCCACCGAGGCGGCGAACAGGTCGTAGGGGTGCTGCAGCAGCACATCGCCGCGGCGGATCACCGAGAAGATGCTCTCGAACTCCTCCTCCTTGATCGAGCCGTCCTGGAGCTGGCTCTTCTGGGTGCGCGCCAGGGCGGGCGGGGTGCGGCCCTTAAAGGTCTGGTCCTTGAGCCGGGCCAGGGGGACGGCCATCAGGCCCATGAGGTCGTCGAGGCCGAGGGGGCCGTTGACGCGGTAGACGTCCTCGGCTTCCACGTTGGCCCCCTCCATCAGCTGCTGGAGCACCGCTTCGGGCATCTCGTCGGTGACCTCCAGGCGCACCACCTCACCGCCGCGGCGGCGCTTGCGCAGGCCTGCCTCCAGGGCCTCCATCAGGTCGTCGGCCTCCAGATCCCGCAGCTCCAGATCGGCGTCGCGGGTGACGCGGAAGAAATAGTGCCCCTCCACACTCATGCCGGGGAACAGCAGCCGCAGGTTGAAGGCCACCACCTGCTCCAGGGGCACTGCCGTGAACACGGGTTCGGGTGACCTGCCGCTCAGGTGGGGGGGGATGGGCAGGAACCGGGGCAGGATCTTCTGGGGCACCTTCACCCGCGCGAACTGTTGCCGGCCGCTGTCGGGATCGCGCACCAGCACCGCCACGTTGAGGCTGAGGTTGCTGATGTAGGGGAAGGGGTGTGAGGGGTCCACCGCCAGCGGTGTGAGCACCGGGAACACGGCGTTGCGGAAGTAGTCGTCCAGCCACTGCCGCTGCTCCTCGTGGAGGTTGGCGTAATCGATCAGGTGAACGCCCTGTTCGGCCAGCTGACCCTTGAGAGAGTGACGGTAGTGCTGCTGCTGCAGATCCAGCAGGGGGCGCAGCTTGCGCTGGATGGCTTCGAGCTGCTGCTGCGGCGTGAGGCCGTCGTCGCTGAGGGCGGAGACCCCGGCCTCCAGCTGGCTCTTGAGTGAGGCCACCCTCACCATGAAGAACTCGTCGAGGTTGTTGCTGAAGATGGCGCTGAACTTGGCCTGCTCCAGCAGTGGCGTGTGCTCATCGAGCGCCTGGGCCAGCACCCGATGGTTGAAGTCGATCCAGCTGAGCTCCCGGTTGATGTAGAGCTCGGGGGAGACCTTGGGCGCGGCTTTGCTCATGGTTCGACCGTAGCAATCGCGGGCAGGGGGCCCTGTGCCACGCTTACTTGACGGCGGCCATGCGCCGGGCGCCGCCGGCGACGATCGCCGCCACCCCCAGCAGCAGCGCCAGGGCGAGCCAGAAGGGGCTGGTGCGCCCCAGGGTTTCGTAGGCCAGCCCCGCCAGGGCCGGACCGATGAAGCTGCCCAGGCTCTGCAGCCCCTGCAGGCTGCCCAGGGCCGCCCCCTGGCCGCTGGCATCGAGGCGGCGCGACACCTGGGAGCGCAGGCAGGGGGTGACCAGGCCGGTGCCCAGGGCCAGGATCGCCACTGCCGGGAACACCACCGCGCGGGAGGTTTCGGCCGTGGCCATCAGGATCAGGCCGCAGCCGCTGATCACGAAGCCGATCCCAGCCAGGGTAAGGCGCCACTCGCCGAAGCGGGCCACCAGCGGACCGATCAGACCCCCCTGCACCACCGTGGCCACCACCCCCACCACCACGAAGGCGGCGCCCGCCAGGCCCGGCCCCCAGCCGAACTGCTGCTTGAAGTAGAGGATCAGCACGGCGGCAAAGCCGTTGAAGGCCAGGAAGAACACGAAGAAGGCCGCGCAGAGCCGCCGCACCTGGGGGTTGGTGAACACCCGGGCCAGCTGGGTGAAGGGCTGGAGCTCGCGCTTGCGCGGCAGGGGGATGCGGGCGTCGATCGGGTGGGTTTCCGGCAGCAGGGTGATCACCAGCACCAGGTTGAGCAGGGCGATGGCCACGGCCACCAGCACGGGCAGGTTCACCTGCACCCGCCCCAGCACCCGGCCCTGGGCGGGGTGCTGGGGCGAGGATGAAGCCGAGGCCGAAGGCCACCCCGATCAGCCCGAAGGCTCGGGCCCGCTGCTCGGGCGGCGACACATCCGCCAGCACGGCGCCGGCGGTGGCGGCGGTGCCACCGCTGACGCCGTCGATCAGCCGGGCCAGGAACAGCAGCGCCAGCGGCAGGCCGGTGCCGGCGGCCCAGGGCAGGCTGGTCCAGTCGGTGGCGAGCGTGAACGCGAACAGGCCCAGCCCCAGCACCGAGCCGGCCACGCACACGGCCATCACCGGCCGGCGGCCGTAGCGGTCGCTGAGGGCACCGATCAGGGGGGTGACGGCGAACTGGGCAATGGCGTAGCTGCCGGTGAGCAGGCCGAGCACCCGTCCGTCGCCGCTGAAGCCGGCCAGCAGGAAGGGCAGCAGCGGAAAGATCAGCGTTTCGCTCAGGCGGTCGTTGAGCAGGGTGACAAAGGCGCAGAGAAAGGCTGCGCGACGTGTCTGACGCTGGAGGGTCAACGGGGATGCCGGGCTGGAGCCACCCTCTCATCCGCCGGTCCGTCCCAGGAGGCCACCAGCACCCGGTGGCGGTGGTCGGAGGCCACGCGGCGGATGGCGCTGAAGCCGGCCTGCCGCAGCGCCGCCTCCATGTCCAAGGCGAAGTAATCGGCCAGGTAGGGCTCGGTGCTCTTGAGCAGGGTGGCCAGGGGGGCCGGCATGGACCGGATCGTCTCCGACTGGGGGTCCTGGTCGCCCATCGCCAGCACGCCGCCGGGGCGCAGCAGCCGGGCCGCTTCCGCCAGCACGGCGCGGGTGGCGCCGGCCGGAAGCTCGTGGCACACGAACTGGAGGGTGATCAGATCGAAGCCGGCCTCCGGCAGGCCGGTGGCCTCGGCGGCGGCGTGGTGCCAGGCGTCGATGCGGCCCTGGGGATCGCGCACCCGGGCCACCGCCAGCATCTGGGGGGAGAGGTCGAGGCCGCTGACGCGCACGGGGTGGCCCTGACGGGCTTCGAGCCAGGTCTTGAGCAGCTGGGTGCTGATCCCCACCGAGCAGCCCAGGTCGAGGGCATCGTGCACCGGGCCTTCGAGGCTGGGCGCGATCGCCGCGAAGATCGCGTCGCGCATGCGCGCTTCGGCCGCCTCGGGGCTGAGCGGC
>JAWOBH010000224.1:0-3795 GCA_046498125.1 Prochlorococcaceae cyanobacterium
TTTGACCCAACGGGTAAAGCAAATGGACGAGGAGTTTATCTATCTAAAGATAAGACAGTTATTGAAAAAGCAAAGATCTCCGGATTCCCCTTTTCCGGAGGAACCCAGAGACAGAAAAAAAATGATTGCAATTATCAGGTATTTCATACTTGTTTTATTATTTGTTTTTTAAAACATGATGCCAACCCCTGCATTGAATATTTTTGAATATCCGTTATCAGGTGCTGACTTCAGGAATTGCATGTCTGTTTTTAACAGGGCTCCCCGGGCCATTTCCCATTCCAGTCCGAGGGTAATTGCCTTTTTGTCGTAGGTAGGATTGACTGCCTGGCCCTGTTCCATAGTGTTCTGTGTGTTCCATGCTTCATAGCGGGCAAAAGGAACTAACTCCGACTGAACATTGGATAAATTCCTGAAAACATTGTAGGCTGCCTCCACATAATACCCTGTCATTGAGCTGCCCAGGTCGTTGGGCTCTCCCGGTTGCGGGGCGGTAAACTGGTTATATTGCGCGGAGTTGTTAATTCCTGTGTAATAGAGTTGCCCTGTTAATTCGAGTCAGTTTCTGGGGTCCACGTCAACCTGGCCCTTGCTGGTGATCGAGCTGGTGCTGGAGGCATCCACGGCCGATCGCAAGCAGGTATTACCTGGTAAGACTAGAGGCCGCGGCCGCGGGAGAAACTGCCGAAGAGTATTGCCGGAACAATCAATACCAGACCAGTATTGACTGATCCTGGGCCCGGGCCAATACCAAGCGATGGCGCTGCCGAACCTGTGGGGGCTCTACAACCTCCGCTCCTCCCCGTTCTTCCAGGCGACGCTGCGGCAGGACACGGAGGTCACGCCCCTGTCCCTGTTCGTGGGCCGGGAGAGGGAGCGGCAGCTGCTGCTCACCACAATCGGCGGCAGCCGCAGTTCCCGCCAGGCGGTGGCGGGGCGTCCTGGGATCGGCAAAACCACCCTGGTGCAGGCGGTGAAAGCCGATGCCCTGGCAGCGGGCTACTGGACATCGGCCGAGATCATTCCGGTCACGGCGGAAGGATCCAGCGAAGACCTGCTGGGGCGGCTGCTCTCGGGGGCCTACGACGCCGTGCTGGCCAGCTATCCCGAGGCTGGGGGGCCGGCCGTGGAGGCAGCCCAGCAGCTGGTGCGCAGCTTCCGCCTCCGCGGCGGCGGCTTCAACGTGTCGGTGCTGGGCTCTGGCGCGGGAGGCAGCCTCACGCAAGGAGTCTCCACGCCACCGAGCGCCCTGGTGCTGGATGGGCCGAGGGTGCTGCGCGACCTGCTGGCCTACGCCCTCGGGCAGGGTGCGGCGGGGGTTCTGCTGCACCTCAACAACCTCGAGAACCTCAGCGAAGCCGATGTGAGGCGAGCGGCAGATCTGCTGCGCAGCATCCGCGATCCGATGCTGCTGCTCGATGGCCTCCATCTGGTGGTGGTGGGCACCACGGATGCGGTCCGAACCGTGGTGCAGACCCACACCCAGGTCCGCTCGGTGTTCAGCGACCCGGTGGTGTTGGAGCCCCTGGAGCTGAGCAAGGTGCGGCAGCTGCTGGAGAACCGCTACCAGGCGCTGCAGCTGGATCCGTCCACACCCTGGCGATCGCCGGTGGAGGAGGCGGTGGTGGAGCGCCTCTACGGCCTGTTTCGAGGCGACCTGCGGGGCATGCTGAAGGCCCTGGAGGACGGGATCACGGCATTGCTGGGGCTCACGCCTCCCGGTGGTGAGGTGGCCCCTGTCGGGATTGAGGATCTGCTGCTGGTGCTGCGGCAGCGGAACCAGAGGGAATTGCAGGATCAGCTGGGGGAGACGGCGTGGGAGCGGTTGGCCGCCTGGGGCGAGGTGAACCCGGATTCGGTGCAGACCCAGGCCGATCTGGTGGAGCTGTGGACGATCAAGCAGCCGTCGGTGTCGCAGACCCTCCAGCAGCTCATCGAAGCGGGTGCGGTGGAGGCGTTGCCACGGCGAGGCCGCGACGCGATCCAGTACCTGCTCACGGGCACGGCGCGGCTGGCGGTGTAAGCAGCCAGGTCGCTGACGCTTCATTCGGCGCCATCCCGCCGCCTGTGTCCCGCGCCAACCCCGCTGGAGGGCCTGCACATCCTCGATGACCCGGAGCTGGCCGGCTCCCAGGCCAAAGCCAGTGCCGCCCCGCTGCCGCAAGGGAGACCACTGGGCCGAGCTGGTGCGGAGGTGCGATCCCCTGATCTGACTTCAGGCGGCTTCAGCCAGTGGCCACTCCAGGCCGCTGGAACAGCCCGTTGAGGTAGTGCTGCACCACCGCCGGCTCCTTGCTGCCCTGCTGAAACAGAAACCCCGCCACCGCCGACTGCATCAGCCGGTACTGGTCCCAATCCGGATGGGCGGCGATGAACGTCCTCATGGCCTCATAGAGATCCTCCGGGAACTGGTTTTCCACACTCACGTGCGGAGGCATGGCATCCGGAATCGCCGTCATTCAGTCGCTCTCACCTGCGCCACCATCAGCCCACAACACAGGCCCTGCCGTCAAAGGGCGGTCCGGCCATGAGATCAGGGCAGATCACGACAGGATTCACTGCGGTGCAGGCGATCTGGAGCTGCTCCGCACTGAGGTGGTGGGGACCGCGACGGTTCCGATGGGCCTGTCAAGCGTTGTTGGTTTTCCCCACTCCCCGGCCAGCGTCCCGGCGGGCTGATGAGTCTCGCCTGAGGAGGCTGGGGACAACCTGGGGAAAACGACCCTCCGGCAGTGGAGCGATTGCCTCTTCAGGGGTGCTGATCAATCGCAGCCCGCGGCCAGACAATTGCAATCACCCCCCGCCCTCAGGCTGGAGTGGCTTGACGACACCACCACGCCGCAGGACATCCTCAGGACCATCCATCGGCTCGAGGGCTTCCTGCTGCCTGCGGTGATCTGCTGCCTGCGGTCATCTGCTGCCTGCAGGTGGTGATGCTGCAGGCAGCAGCTGAGCTCATCGACAGACAACACCGTGACTGCATCCTTCTGGCACAACCCTTGAGGCCTTGACCAAGGGCGTGCCGGTGAAAATGAGCCAGTCGCCCTCCATTGACCGATCCGGGCTATGCACTAGGGTATGCACAGTGCGATTCACAGCCATGCTCACCGGACCCGAACTGCTTGCCAAGGTCAAGGAACTCGGCAATGCCAGCAAGTCCGAACTGGTGCGCGAGTGCGGCTACGTGAGCACCAAGAAGGACGGCAGCGAACGGCTCAACTTCACCGCCTTCTATGAGGCCCTGCTGGAAGCCAAGGGCGTCAGCCTCGGTGATGGCGCCGGCCAGGGCCGGGGCAAGGGTGGCCGCAAGCTCAGCTACGTCACCAAGGTGCAGTTCAACGGCAACCTGCTCGTCGGCAAGGCCTACACCGCCCAGCTGGGCCTCGAGCCCGGCGATGAGTTCGAGATCAAGCTGGGCCGCAAACAGATCCAACTCCTTCCCATCGGCGGCAGTGACGAGGACGAGTGACGCTCATCAGGTGACCTCGACATGAGGGGGCAGGTCCCGTGGCTCGCTGCCGCGGGCCGAGGCACTCAGCCGCGCAGGCGATCCAGGCGCAGCTGATGGTCACGGCTGGTGAGCCGCAACCAGCCCAGCAGCACCACGCCGAACACCCCCAGGGCGGTGCCGGACGCGATCATGAACACGATCACGATCTGGTAACGAACAGCGGCCGTCGGTGCCGCTCCCGCCAGGATCTGGCCGGTCATCATCCCCGGCAGGCTCACCAGTCCCATCACCATCATCGAGTTGATGGTGGGGATCATGGCGACGCGAATCGCCTCACGGATCAC
>JAWOBH010000239.1:0-14171 GCA_046498125.1 Prochlorococcaceae cyanobacterium
GTGTGCCTTATAGCAGGGACCCAGAAAGAGGGACTAAGAGCTTTTATTATGAGCGAAAAAACCTTAAAGCGCAGACTTACGGCTATTCTTAGTGCTGATGTTGAAGGATACAGTCGCCTTATGGAAGAGTATGAAGAAGCCACTGTACGAACAATAACGACCTATCGGGAGACAATACTGGACCTTGTAATAGAATATCACGGTCGGGTCGTGGATGCGAAGGGAGATAATATTCTGGCGGAATTTCCCAGTATTGTGGACGCTGTGCGCTGTGGGGTAAAGATCCAAAGCGAACTCGGAGAACGGAACGAGAGGCTGCCGGAACATAGAAAAATGCAATTCCGTATCTCGACCTGCCGGTGGAGCTGATCCACCTGGCCGGCTCGGTGGAGCTCGGGCCGATCACGGGCATGAGCGAGGCGATTGTGGATCTGGTGGCCACCGGCCGCACCCTCGAGGAAAACGGACTGATCGCCATCGAAGACCTGTTCCACTCCACCGCCCGCCTGGTGGCCCACCCCCTGGCCCTGCGCCTCGACGACGGCCGGCTGCAGGGAATCGTTGATCGGGTGGCCGCCGCCAGCGGGCTGCCGGCTGCCCCTCGGGCCGTGCCCGCGGCCTTGAACGCCTGATGGCCACCCTCGATCGCCAGCGCCTGTTGCGACTGCTGCCCTACGTGGCCGGCGACCGCAAGCGTCTGCTCCTCACCATGCTGCTGCTGATCCCGGTGGCGGCGTCGGCGGCGGTGCAGCCGCTGCTGGTGGGTCAGGCGATCTCGGTGTTGCGCGGGGAGCCCACCCTGCCCCTTCTGCAGGGGCTGGCGGTGCCCGCTGCCCTGCGGCTGCTGGTGCTGGCCCTGCTGGCTGCAGTGCTGGTGCGTCTTGGCCTCCAGGGCGTGCAGACCTTCAACGTGCAGGCCGTGGGCCAGCGGCTCACCGCCCGCATCCGCGACGACCTGTTCGCCCACGCCATGGCGCTGTCGCTGCGCTTCCACGACCGCACCCCGGTGGGCAAGCTGCTCACCCGCCTCACCAGCGACGTGGATGCCCTGGCCGAGGTGTTCGGCAGCGGTGCCGTGGGGGTGCTGGCCGACCTGGTCACCCTGGCGGTGATCGCCGTGACCATGCTGCTGATCGAGTGGCGTCTGGGCCTGCTGCTGCTCGCCGCCCAGGTGCCGGTGGTGCTGGGCATGCTCTGGCTGCAGCGCCGCTACCGCCGAGCCAACTACCGGGTGCGCGAGGAGCTCAGCCAGCTCAACGCCGACCTCCAGGAGAACCTCCAGGGACTGGAGGTGGTGCAGATGTTCCGCCGCGAAGCCGAGAACAGCGCCCGCTTCGCTCACACCACCGACCGCTACCGCAAGGCGGTGACCGGCACGATCTTCTACGACAGCGCCATCTCCGCCTACATCGAGTGGGTGGCCCTGGTGGCGGTGGCCGCCGTGCTGGCCCTGGGAGGCACCATGGTCACCGCCGGTGCCCTCGGCCTGGGCACGCTCACCACCTTCATCCTCTTCTCCCAGCGCCTGTTCGATCCGCTGCGCCAGCTGGCGGAGCGCTTCACCCAGATCCAGGGGGGGCTGACGGCGGTGGAGCGGATCGGCGAGCTGCTGGAGCAGCCGATCGAGATCGACGACCTGCCCGATGAGCAGCGCTCGGCCCTGGCACTGCGCAGCGGCGGGCAGCAGCGCAGTGCCGGCGAGGTGATCTTCGAGAGCGTGTGCTTCGGCTACCGCCCCGACGAACCGATCCTCACCGACCTCTCCTTCCGCATCGCCCCGGGGGAGCACGTGGCCCTGGTGGGCCCCACCGGCTCCGGCAAAACCACGGTCATCCGCCTGCTCTGCCGGCTCTATGAGCCCCAGCGCGGGCGGATCCTGCTTGATGGCGTCGACATCCGCCAGCTGCCGATCGACACCCTGCGCCGCCGCCTGGGGGTGGTCCTTCAGGACACCTTCCTGTTCAGCGGCACCGTGGCCGACAACCTGCGCCTCGATGCCGCCATCTCCAGTGATGCCCTCCGCCGTCTCTGCGCTGAGCTGGGGCTCTCCCCCCTGCTGGCCCGGCTGCCCGACGGCCTGGCCACCGAGCTGCGCGAGCGCGGCGCCAACCTCTCCTCGGGCGAACGCCAGCTCCTGGCGGTGGCGCGGGTGGCGATCCGCGATCCCTCGGTGCTGGTGATGGATGAGGCCACGGCCTTCATGGATCCCTCCACCGAGGCCACCCTGCAGGCGGATCTGGAGCGCTTGCTGCAGCAGCGCACCGCGGTGGTGATCGCCCACCGCCTGGCCACCGTGGAGGCCGCCGACCGCATCCTGGTGCTGCGCCGGGGCCGCCTGATCGAGCAGGGCAACCACCGTCAGCTGCGGGCCGCCGGCGGTCTCTACGCCCAGCTGGCCGATCTGCAGGAGCTGGGTCTGGCGGCCCTCTGAGCGGTTCGCCGTCGGGCTGCGGCTAGAGCTCCAGCTCAGCCGCAGCGGTGGCCGCTGGCAGCTCCTCCAGCCAGGCCCTGAGGATGGCGGCCAGCTGGGCCGGCATCTGCAACATCGGCAGGTGGCCCGCCCCCTCCAGCTCGCTCACCTGATGGTGCGGGGCGTAGCCCGCCAGGTGGCGCACGTAGCGCGGCTCCATCACGGTGTCGCGGCTGCCGGCGATCCAGAGGCTGGGCACCGTGAGCCCGGCGGCGATCTGCGGCAGGGCACTCACGGCGCTGCGGCGCATGCTGCAGGCCAGCAGCCCCCGGGCGGCGTGCAGGTCGGCGAGCAGGGGGCTGCGCAGGGCGTCACTGCCGGGCAGCTGCAGCAGCCAGCGCGGCCGCCAGCGCAACACCAGGCAGCCGCCGCGGCGCACCCGCGCGAACGGCCGCGGCTGATACACCCCACCGCCGGTGGCGATCTGCACGATCCCGGCCAGCTGGTCACCCAGCTGGAGAGCCGCGTGCAGGCCGATGGTGCCCCCCAGGGAATGGCCCACCAGCACCACCGGGCCCTGGTGGTGGCGCCGGCACTCCTGGGCCACCCAGGCGCCATAGCTGGCCAGGCTGGGCTGGAGTCCCCGCGGCCGCGGGCTGCCCCCGAAGCCCGGCAGGTCCGGGCCCCAGAGCTGCCAGTGGGGTGCCAGTTCCCGGGCCAGGGGATGCCACAGGCGCCCCGACAGCAGCCAGCCGTGCAGGCCCACCAGCAGTGGCCGCTGGGGGCTGGGAGCGTCGCGGGTGGGGCTGTCCATCAGTCAGGATCGTGCCATCCCGTCCGCACAGCCGTGCCCCCGGTGGACCTGCTCAGTGATCTCTACGGGCCAGGCCATCGCCTCTGCGAGACGCCCAACCAGGAGCTCAGTCTGGTGTTGAGCAGGGAGCGGGCCATCGACCTGTTCGAGCTCGAGCAGCTCTGCGATGCCGTGGGCTGGAGCCGCCGCCCCCTGCGACGGGTGCGCAGGGCCCTGCAGAACAGCCTGCTGCGCGTGGGGCTGTGGCGCCATGATCCCCGCGTCCCTCGGCTGGTGGGCTTTGCCCGCTGCACCGGCGATGGGGTGGTGGAGGCCACCGTGTGGGATGTGGCCGTCCATCCCCACTACCAGGGGGCCGGACTGGGCCGCTCCCTGATGGCTTACGTGCTCGACCAGCTGCGCGAGCTGGAGGTGGAGCGGGTGAGCCTGTTCGCCGACCCCGGGGTGGTGGGCTTCTACCAGGGCCAGGGCTGGGAACTGGAACCCCTGCAGCGCCGCTGCGCCTTCTGGTACGCCCCCTGAGTCCCGATCAGCACCCTCCGGATCAGCGCCCGTAATAGAGCCGCTCCAGCCGCTCCGGCGGTTCGCCCCGGCGCCAGGCCCGGCGCAGGCCGGCATTGGCCAGGGTGGTGCGCCACACCCCCAGCCGCCGCCAGCGCCGCCCGTCCACCAGCAGGGCCGCCCTGAGGCTGCACAGGCGGGCCTGACAGCGCAGGCGCTCGGCCAGCTCCAGATCCTCCATCAGTGCCAGCGGCCGCATCCCGCCCACGGCGTCGTAGAGGCCGCGGCTGAGCAGCAGGCCCTGATCGCCGTAGGGCAGCTGCAGCCAGCGGCTGCGCAGGGATGTGCCCAGCTCCACCAGCCGCAGGGCGGGGTTGCGGCCCGCGATCGCCAGATCGAAATACCAGGCCTGTTCCTTCTCACAGCGCTGCCCGCTGCGGTGGGGCCCGATCGCCTCAGCGATGCGGGTGCCCCAGCACGGCGGCAGCTGCACATCGGCATGCAGCAGCAGCAGCCAGGTGCCCAGGGCCTCGGCGGCGCCCAGGGCCAGTTGGCGGCCCCGCCCGGGGGGGCAGCGCAGCAGCCGGGCTCCGGCCAGCCGGGCCACCAGGGCGGTGGCATCCGTGCTGCCGCCATCCACCACCAGCACCTCCCGCACCAGGGCGGGCTGCTCCGCCAGCTGGGCCATCAGGGCCGGCAGGCGCGCGGCTTCGTCGCGGGTGGCGATCACCACGCTCAGCCCTGCCATCGCGGCTCAGCGCCAGCTGGCCAGGTCGGCCGGCCGGTCGAGGTCGTGGCGGCAGCTGAGCCAGGCGGGCTCCAGCCCCAGCCGGGCCGCCGCTCGGCGGGTGTGCACCAGTACTTCGGCGCTGCCCCAGGGGATGCCGCTGAACAGGGCCGGCCAGGAGCCCTGCAGGCCGATCAGCCAGTAGCCCCCGTCTGCGGCCGGACCCAGCACCAGCGGTGCCCGCTCCAGGGTCTGGAAGGCCCGCTCCAGGTCGGTGGCCTCCAGCAGGGGCAGATCGCTGCCCACCAGCACCACCTGCTCTGCCCCCCGGCGCCGGGCCGCCAGCAGCTGGCGCTGCAGGCGCAGGCCGAGCCCGCCATCGCCCTGGCCCACGGCCCGGTCGCAGCCCAGGGCTGTGCCCCAGCGCTTGCAGGCCCTGGGCCCCAGGCCCTGAACGGCCAACACCAGCTCAAAGCCCAGGCGCCGCTGCGCCCGGCGGGCCACGGCGCAGGTGTGCCGTCCCAGCCTGTCCTGCACGGCAGCGGCCCGCCCCCTGCCGATCCCGGCGGCCAGGCGGCTCTTGCAACGGCCGGGCGCCGGCCAGCGCGCCATCACCACCAGCACCCGCCGGCTGCTCAACCCTGCCGCGGCAGTTCGGCTGGCCTCACGGTGAGGGTGCGGCTCTGGTCGCCGCGGCGCACCACGATCTCCAGTTCATCGTCCACCTGCACCTTGTCCACCCCCAGCTGCACCTCGGAGGGGTTGCGCACGGCGTTGCCCCCCACCTTCTCGATCAGGTCGCAGGAGCGGATGCCACCCCGATCGGCCGGACTGTTGGGCATCACATCCACCACCACCACCCCATTCACCTCGGGCAGGCGGCACTCGTCCGTGCTGGCGTTGATCTCGCGGGCCAGCTGGGGGGTGATCGCCTGCAGCCGCACACCGATGTAGGGATGGCTGGCGTAGCCCCGCTCGAGGATCTGGGCGGCGACCTGGCGGGCCACGTCGATCGGGATCGCGAAGCTCAGGCCGGCGCCGGGGGCCTGGCGGATGGCGGTGTTGATGCCGATCACCTGGCCGCGGTCGTTGATCAGCGGACCGCCGCTGTTGCCGGGATTCACGGCGGCGTCGGTCTGGATGTAGGGCACCCGCTGGCCCTCACCCACGGCGTTGGTGCGCTCGATGGCGCTGATGATCCCGGCGGTCACGGTGTTGTCGAGGCCGAGGGGGTTGCCGATGGCGATCGCCCATTCCCCCGGCCGCACCCGGCTGGAATCTCCCAGCGGCGCCACTGGCAGCTTGCTGGCCACCACCTTCACCACCCCCACGTCGGTGAGCGGGTCGGTGCCCAGCACCTTGCCGCTGAAGCTGCGCCCATCCGGCAGGGTGATCGACACATCGCTGGCCCCCTCCACCACGTGGGCGTTGGTGAGGATCACCCCGTCGGAGTGGGTGATGAACCCCGACCCCTGGCCCTGTTGCTGCTGAATGGATGGCCCGCGGCCGAACAGGCCGCCGAGGGGATTGATCACCCGCTTGGTGGTGTCGATCCGCACCACGGCCGGGCCCACCTTCTCCACCGCCTCCACGATCACGTTGCTGCTGGCCTGAAGCGGTGGCGTCGGCGGGGCGTCGCTGATGCGCACTGAGTCGCCGCCGTTCTCGCCCGGTAGGCGCGGCAGGCCGGGGATGGTGCGGCCACCACAGCCGCTCAGCAACGCCACCGCGGCGATCAGGCCGGCCAGGCCGGCGCTGCGGGAGCAGGGAACGGTGCGTGGCATGGGAGAGGGGGGACGTGCGGCTTGTGCGCGTGCATTCCGCTTCATTAAAGACGGTGCGGCGGCTCCCTCCTGCGTAGAGTTCGCCCCCGGCGTGGCGTGGGATCGGTGCAGCAGGACGACCAGCTGTGGCACCGGATTCAGCAGACGCTCCAGGCCAACCTCAGCAAGCCCACCTTCGAAACCTGGATCCGGCCGGCCCGCTGCCTGGGCTTCGATGGCCAGCGGCTGGCGCTGGAGGCCCCCAACAGCTTCGCCTGCGGCTGGCTGCGCAAGAACTACCTGGGCACCATCGAGGCGGCCGCCGGCCAGATCACCGGCACGGCGGTGCAGGTGGAGGTGTCGGCGGCCACCGGTGACGACCTGCTGCTGGCCTCCGGATCGGCCGCAGCCGCAGCCACGGCCACGTCGCAACCGGCCGTGGCGCCCGCCGTTGCCGTTCCCCGCTCCCAGCCCGCGGCGCCGCCGCGACCGGTGGGATCCGGACTGAACCCGCGCTACGTGTTCAACCGCTTCGTGGTGGGTCCCAACAGCCGCATGGCCCACGCGGCGGCCCTGGCGGTGGCGGAGGCCCCGGGCCGGGAATTCAATCCCCTGTTCATCTGTGGCGGCGTGGGCCTGGGCAAGACCCACCTGATGCAGGCCATCGGCCACTACCGGCTGGAGATCGATCCGGCGGCGCGGGTGTTCTATGTGTCCACCGAGAGCTTCACCAACGACCTGATCCAGGCGATCCGCAAGGACGCCATGCAGAGTTTTCGCGACCGCTACCGCGCCGCCGATCTGATCCTCGTGGATGACATCCAGTTCATCGAGGGCAAGGAATACACCCAGGAGGAGTTCTTCCACACCTTCAATGCCCTGCATGAGGCAGGCCGCCAGATCGTGATCGCCTCCGATCGCCCTCCCAGCCAGATTCCCCGCCTGCAGGAACGGCTGATCTCGCGCTTCTCCATGGGCCTGATCGCCGACATCCAGGCCCCCGACCTGGAGACGCGCATGGCGATCCTGCACAAGAAGGCCGAGCAGGAACAGATGCGGTTGCCGCGGGAGCTGATCCAGTTCATCGCCGGCCGCTTCACCTCCAACATCCGCGAACTGGAGGGGGCGCTCACCCGTGCGGTGGCCTTCGCCTCGATCACCGGCCTGCCGATGACGGTGGAGTCGGTGGCGCCCATGCTCGATCCGGCCGGCGGCGATGTGGAGGTCAAGCCGGAGCAGGTGCTGGAGAAGGTGTCGGAGGTGTTCGGTGTTGGGGCCGACGAGATGCGCAGCGCCAGCCGCAAGCGGGCCGTGAGCCAGGCCCGCCAGGTGGGCATGTACCTGATGCGCCAGAACACCGATCTGTCCCTGCCGCGCATCGGTGACGTGTTCGGCGGCAAGGATCACTCCACCGTGATGTATGCGGTGGAGCAGATCGAGAGGAAGGTGCACAGCGACCCGCTGCTGGCCCGGCAGGTGCAGCAGGTGCGCGACCTGCTGCAGATCGATTGCCGCCGCCGCCGCTGATGTTGGTGGCCGCTGGGTGGCAGCTGCTCAGTTGCAGCCCTGCACGGAGATGCGATAGCTGAAGCCGAGGGCGTTGGGATCGTCGCTGGCGCCCACCTTGAAGTTCATCTGGCTTTCCTGCTTGCCGGGCACGGCCAGGAAGGGGCCGAACATCTTGCCGGTGCCGATGGGTGGGTTCATGCGCTGGTCGATCACCTTGAGGCTGGTGCCGTCGCTGAACTTCATGTAGCCCTCCACCGGATAGGTGGCGTTGGCATCGGAGGAATTGGCCGTGAAAAAGAATTTGTAGCGCTGATAGGGCTGATCAACGATGAAATCGGTGTTCCAGTTGGGCCGCCCGATCAGGCGACCTCGATCCACCCGCTTGGTCACGATGTCACTGCTGCCATCACCACCGATCGGCTGCAGAAAGGTGCAGGTTTCTGCGCGTCCGGCGTTGGCGCCCGCCAGCGGCAGGGCGCAGGCCAGGGCGAGGGCCGCCAGTTGGGAGTGTGTGAAAGACGGCAGGGACATGGACTCGATTGTTCGTTCCAACACACCCTAGATGAGCGGCCTGGCGAGATCCAGTCCTTCCACTTCGCCCTGAAACACCCGGCTGGCGGTGATGTCCTCCGCTTCGATCGTCATCAGATCCAGCTTGGTCACCGCCGAGCCCAGGCGGCTGAACAGGCGGTTGGCCTGGCGCATGCGGGCCCGGTCGATGGCATTGCGGATCGAGCGGGCATTGGCGAAGTAGGGCAGTTGCATGCGCCGCTGGATGTAGTCGCCGAAGGCGGCTCTGGCCTCGTCGCTGAAGCGGTAGTTTTCGGCCGCCAGAATCAGCTGGGCGATCGCCAGAAGCTCCTCGGCGCTGTAGTCGGGAAAGTCGATGTGGTTGGCCACCCTTGATGAGAGCCCAGGATTGCTCTGGTAGAACACATCCATGCGCTCTTTGTAGCCGGCAAAGATCACCACCAGGTCATCGCGGTTGCCCTCCATCACCTGCAGCAGGATCTCGATCGCCTCGGCGCCGTAATCGCGCTCGTTCTCCGGCCTGTAGAGGTAATAGGCCTCATCGATGAACAGCACCCCGCCCATGGCCCGCTTCAGCATCTCCCGGGTTTTGGGGGCGGTGTGGCCGATGTACTGGCCCACCAGGTCATCGCGGGTGGCCGTGACCACATGGCCCTGACGCACGTAGCCGAGGCCGTGCAGAATCTTGCTCATGCGTTCGGCCACGGTGGTCTTGCCGGTGCCCGGCCGTCCTGTGAACGACATGTGCAGGCTGGGCGGCGCCGTCTCCAGGCCCACCAGTTCCCGGGCCCGGTTCACCACCAGCAGGGCGGCGATCTCGCGGATGCGGGCCTTCACCGGCTTGAGTCCCACCAGCTCGCGATCAAGCTGATCGAGCACCGCCTGCACCCCAGCCCGCTCGTACTCCTGGCGCAGATCCACCGCCTCCGCGGGCCTGGATTGGGGCGACGGCTCCTTGCTCATGGCCGCGGGGCGCTGGCCACCAGGGCATCAATGGCGGCTGCGAACGTGTGCTCCGGTTGCCCCACCCTCTCGCCCTCTGCCTCCGGTCGCAGGGTGAGGTTCACGTAGGTGCGCCCGAAGCTGATGTCGGGGAAGCGCCCCTCGCTCTCGCACAGGGCGTTGAGGCGCTCGAGGAAACCCCGGGTGCCGGCGTAGTCACTGAACTCAAGGCGCCGCTCCAGCCACTCGGGCCGTTCGGGCTTGGGGCGTGCTGTCCAGGGCTGCTCCATGGCCAAACCCTAGGCCAGCACTGGTGGCCGCTCGCTGCCCAGGCAGTCGGTGCGGGCCACGGCCAGGCGCTCCGCCCAGGCCTCGGCGTGGGAGCGGTTGGCCTGCCGCTGGCTGGGGTCGCTGCTGTCGAGGGGATGGGGCATGGTGCCGTTGATGGCGGCGTTGGTGACGCAGAACATCGACTTCTGGAAGCTGCGGCAGATCTTCACCCGCACATCCCCTTCGCCCCGGCTGCGCTGGCGGTACCACCGGTGCAGGGGCTCCGGCAGGTGGCGGAGCATGTCCTGCATCAGCAGGCTGGGGGGGATGCCGGCTCCCATGGTCGGCAGGGGATCGGCGTAGAGCGCTCCGTAGGCGAAGCGTCCCTGGTCGGTGGAGATCTGGCGGGCCTGGGCGTTGAAGCTCACGGTTCCGAAGAACGGCATCCCCCGCAGGAACACCGCCTCCACGTAGGGAACGGCCACATCCACCAGAAAGGTGAGGCCGGCTTCGGGTGGCAGCACCCAGTGCCGCTGGCCGCCGATCTGCACGGCGTAGGTGATCGGATCGGCCGCGGCGGCCACCAGCCCATCCCTGATGAAATCCACCACTGCCGGGACCGAGCGAACCCGCCCGGCACGTTCGGCTCTGGCCAGATCCAGGAACAGATCGCTCATCACCCGCCAGAACTGCCCCAGGGCGTGGGTGGTGGCGGCGCCGCGGATCAGCTCCGGCAGGAAGCTGGGGGCCAGGGGATGGAGCAGGGCCAGCAGGGGATCCCGGCGGCATTTGCAGGCGATGATCGCCCGACAGGAGACGCTGAAGGCGTCACTGTCGAGATAGGCGTCAAGCCCGCCGGTGCCGTGCCAGAGCATGGCCTTCATGCAGTATTCGGCATACTCGAAATTGATCCGGTCGTGGTTGAGATACCGCCAGATCTTCCCTGGCGTGACCTCACCGTTGAAATACTTGAACACCGGGAAGGGATTGAGAAACTGCCGCTGCGCCTGGTCGATGAGGTTGATGCTGTAGGCATCCAGCACCTCCCCATAGCTCTCCAGCACCCCCACCACCTCCAGCACGTGATCGGCTGAGTCGGCCAGCAATGTTTCGCCGCTCAGCAGGCGCTGCACCAGCTCCTCGGCCGCCGGCATGCCGCCGTCGATCGTGAGATCAGCGGAGATCACCGGCATCAGCTCACGCCCCTCTGGCCGATGGCCGCCAGCAGCACGGGCAACTCCGCCATGGCGGTGCTGGTGGCTTCGCTGAGCTCCCCCAGGATCGACGGCAGCAGGCCCAGGATCACCACTCCCGCCGCCAGGGCCAGGGCCGGCAGGGTTTCGCGCGGGGCCACGCTGGGCAGCTGGATGTCCAGGCGGGCGTGGCGCAGGGGATCCTCCGGCGGCGTCACCGCCAGCCGGCCGAAGAAGGCCCGGTTCACCAGCAACAGGAAGTACACGGCGGTGAGCCCGGACCCCACCAGGCAGAGCAGGGTGGCCAGGGGGAAGGCCGTGATGCTGCCGCGGAACACGAGGAATTCGGAAATGAAGCCCGCCATCCCCGGAAGCCCGGCACTGGCCATCACCGCCAGGATCATCAGGCTGCCGGTGAGCGGCAGGCCGCGCTCGGGATTCAGCAGCCCGCGCACCACCTCCAGATCGCGGCTGCCGGTCTTGCGGTACACGGTGCCCACCAGCAGGAACAGCAGGGCCGAGATCAGTCCATGACTCACCATCTGGAATGTGGCTCCCAGCAGGGCCACCGGTGTGGCGGCGGCAGCGGCCAGCAGCACATAGCCCATGTGCCCAACGGAGCTGTAGGCCACCATCCGCTTCATGTCCCGCTGGGCGATGGCGGCCAGGGAGCCGAACAGCACCGACGCCGCTGCCCAGATCGCCAGGCCTGGAGCCAGCCGCGACCAGGCCTCGGGGAACAGCCCCATCCCGAAGCGCAGCAACCCGTAGGTGCCGAGTTTGAGCAGGACGCCGGCCAGCAGTACCGACACCGGTGTGGAGGCCTGGGTGTGGGCATCCGGCAGCCAGGTGTGGAACGGTACCAGCGGCATCTTGATGCCGAAGCCCACCAGCAGCGCCGTCAGCAGCACCAGCTGGCTGCCCATCGCCAGCCGTTCGCTGGTGACGGGGGTGAGGCTGAAGTCAACCGTGCCGGTGAGCAGGGCCAGGCCCAGGAAGGCCCCCAGGATCAGCATCCCGGAGATGGCCGTGAAGATCAGAAACTTGGTGGCCGCGTAGGCCCGCCCGGCGCCGCCCCAGATCGAGATCAGCAGCCACAGGGGAATCAGCTCCAGTTCATAGAACAGGAAGAAGAGCAGCAGGTTGTCGGCCAGGAAGGCCCCATTCACCGCCGCGCTGATCAGCAGCAGCAGGGCGAAGTAGAGGCGCGGTCGGCGGCTGAACTCCCGGGTGCACACCACCGACACCAGCGTCAGGGCGCCGTTGATCAGCACCAGTGGCAGCGACAGGCCATCGACTCCGAGGCGGTAATCGAGCCCGATGCCCGGCACCCAGCTGTGGATCTCGCGCAGCTGCAGCGCCGGGTCGGTGGGATCAAAGGGCACCAGCACCAGCAGGCTGAGGAGGATCTGCAGCACCATCACCACGATCGCCATGCGGCGCAGCTGTGCCGGTGGCGCGCTGCCGGGCCAGAGGAGGATGGCCAGGCTGCCCGCCAGGGGGATGGCCAGCTGCAGCGACAGCAGGGGCAGGTCGGCCAGGTTCATCCCAGCAGCTCCGGCAGGCCGCCCCACCAGCTGAGGCCCGAGAGCAACAGCACGATCGCCAGCACCACCGTGAGCACGTACGACTGCAACTGGCCGCTGACGCTCAGCCGCAGGGTCTCGGCACTCTGCAGGGACAGCCGGCCGATGCCGTTCACCAGACCATTCACCAGCCGCTGATCCACCCAGTCGGTGAAGCGGGCAACCCCGGCCACGAAGGCCACCACCGTGGCTTTGTAGAAGCGCTCGGTGTAAAAGTCGTAGGCAAGCAGGTTCTGCAGCGTGCGCAGGGGATCGGCGATCGGCCGGGCGCGGAAGCGGTTGAGGGGGAGCAGCCCGCCCACCAGCACTCCCGCCAGTCCGCTGGCGGCCACGGCCAGCCCCACGGGCAGGGAGAAGGCGGCGATGCCGGGCACCGGATCGATGCGCTGCATCAGCAGGGGCGTGAGCAGCACGATCACGGTGAGGCTCACCATCGGCAGGGCCATCAGCCAGTTCACCTCCGGAGTGCGGCGCGTCTTGGGCATGGGGGCTCCCAGGAACAGGGAGCGGAACACGCGGGTGAGGTTGGCCGCGGTGAGCAGGTTGGTGAGCAGGAACACCGCCGCGAAGGGCAGGGCCGAGGGGCTCAGGGCCTGCACCATCTGGCCATAGCACCAGTAGCAACCCAGGGGCAGCAGGCCCACCAGTCCGGCGGCCGCCACCCCGTAGGCGCTGAGGGTGGCGGGCATGCGCCGGCCGATGCCTCCCAGCTCGGTGAGGTCCTGGCAGTTGGTGGTGGCGATCACGGCACCCACACTCATGAACAGCAGGGCCTTGGCCAGCCCGTGGCAGAGCAGCAGCAACAGGGCGATGGCCGGCTGCTGCAGGGCGATGGCCACGAACACCAGCCCCATGTAGGAGGTGGTGGAGTAGGAGAAGGCGCGCTTGAGGTCCACCTGGGCGATGGCCACCAGGGCGCCGGCCAGGGCACTGATGGTGCCCACCACCAGCAGCACGTCGTTGGCGATCAGCGACAGCTGGAGCAGCGGCATCAGCTTCATCAGCACCAGAGCCCCGGCCGTCACCACCACTGAATTGCGCAGGATCGAGGCCGGGTTGGGGCCCTCCATGGCCTCGTCCAGCCAGAGATGCATGGGGAACTGGGCGCATTTGCCCATCGGCCCGGCGATCAGCCCCAGCCCCAGCAGGGTGCCGGCCAGGGGGCTGATGCTGCCACTGTTCCTGGCCTCAGCCGCCCAGCTGTAGAGGTCGGTGAATTCCATCGAGCCCGCCCAGGCCGCCAGGGCCACCACGCTCATCAGCAGCAGCACGTCGCCCACACGCTTGGTGAGAAAGGCGTCGCGGGCGGCGGTGACCACCAGGGGCTGGGCGTACCAGAAGCCCACCAGCAGATAGGTGGAGAGGGTGAGCATCTCCAGCAGGAAATAGCTCAGGAACAGGTTGCTGCTCAGCACCAGCCCCGAGAGCGCCCCTTCGAAGAAGCCCAGCAGGCCGAAGAAGCGGGCCAGCGCCCATTCCTTGTCCATGTAGCCCAGGGCGAACACCTGGGCCAGCAGGCTCATGAACGTCACCAGCTCCAGGGCCGCCAGGGTGTAGAGCGAGAGGTCGAGGCCGAGGCGCAGATTCAGATCGGCCACCGCGAACCAGGAGTGGCTGATGTGGTGCGGGCCGCTGAGCCAAACGTCGCGCAGGGCCAGGCTGCCGTGCAGCACGGCCACCAGGGTCACGAGGATGTTGAGGTAGGCGGCGGGCCGCTGGCCGTTGCGCCGGAACAGGCCGAAGATCCAGGGCAGGGCCAGCAACAGTCCGCTGAAGCCATACAGCGGGATCAGCCAGGCCAGCTGCAGCGACAGGGGCAGGGAAGCGGGCAAGGGCGGAAGCCGGGAAGGTGCTGATGGATACCGGTTTCGGGCCGGACTCTAGGGGTGGTGCCTGCCGCCCGGGCCTGGTGCAGGTCCGATGGC
>JAWOBH010000284.1:0-2716 GCA_046498125.1 Prochlorococcaceae cyanobacterium
CTCCAGCGCATTGACCACGGCCTGGGACTGATCAGCCGTGAGGGTGGGCAGCCTCAGCACCACCTGACGGCCCCCATCGAGCAGCTGGACGGCACTACCGGCCAGGCGCGGCGGCGGCTCCCCAGCCGCCGCCGGCAGCTCCAGGGCCGCCAGGCGGCGCTGCAGGGCCGGGGTGGCGAGCGGGTCGCAGCCCCCCTGACAGCGGCGTTCGATCTGGATCTGGGTGCCGCCGGTGAAGTCGAGCCCGGCCTTCAGGGGAGCACCGATCGCGGGCGACAACCAGGACAGGGCCAGTCCCAGCAGGCTCAGGGCGATGGCCGCCACCGAGAGGCCCAGAAGCTGACGCCGCCGATGGTTGACGCGCAGGGTCAGCAGGCTGGCGAGTGGGGACATGGCTCAGGAGACGGCGGTGGGCAGCTGGGCCCGGGGGATGAAGTTGACCGGACGGCGCAGGTTGGGGTAGCTCATCAGCAGCCGCAGCAGCACCCGGGTGCACACCAGGGCGCTGAACAGGCTGAGCAGCACCCCGATGCCCAGGGTGACGGCGAAGCCCTTGACGAATCCGGTGCCCAGGGCAAACAGGGCCAGGCAGCTGATCAGCGTGGTGACCTGCCCATCGACGATCGAGGAGATCGCCTGGGAGAAGCCGGCATCGATGGAGCGGATGAGGGTGTTGCCCTCGCGCAGTTCGTCCTTGATGCGCTCGAAGATCAGCACATTGGCGTCCACCGCCAGGCCCAGCGAGAGGATGAAACCGGCGATCCCCGGCAGGGTGAGGGTGACGGGGATCAAGGCATAGAGGGCCAGGTTGAACAGGGCGTAAAGCGCCAGGGCCATCACCGCCACCACGCCGGCCAGGCGATAGATCAGCACCATGAACACCGCCACCAGGGCCAGGCCCAACAGGGCGGCAATCAGGCTGGTGCGCACATTTTCAGCACCGAGGCTGGGACCCACGCTGCGCACCTCGATCACCTCCACCGGCAGGGGCAGTGATCCCCCGCGCAGCTGCACCTCCAGCTCCCGGGCCTCCTCGGCGCTGAAGTTGCCGGTGATGCTCGCGGCCCCGCCGGTGATCCCGGCAGCCTGAAATTCAGGCCCCACGCTGGCCTCACTGATGGAGCGGCCATCGAGCACGATCCCCAGCAGGCGGCCGCTTCCCGCCAGCGACTGGGTGAGGCGGGCGAAGCGCTCGCCGCCCTCGCGGGTGAAGTTGAGGGTCACATCCCAGGCGGTGCCGCTCGCCTGCTGCTGGCGGCCGGCGCCCACCAGCTCCCTGCCCGTGAGTTCGGCGGGCTCATAGAGATCCGCGATGCTGGTGTTGACCGCATCGAGCAGCAACTCCAGCTGGCGGACTTCGCCGCTGCCGGGGGGCACCTCCACCCCCAGCTCCTGCAGTGCCTGGGCCAGATCGTCTGCCCCCAGGGAGGCCTCGGGAGCAGTCTGGGCAGCTGCTGATTCGGCCCGGGCCCGGCGACTGGCCAGCACCGCCTGGGTCTGGCGTTTGAGCGCCAGCAGAGCGGCCATCTCCTCCTCGCTGCCCGGTGACTGGGCACGGAACTCGAGCAGGGCCGTGGTGCCGAGCACGCGGGCGGCACGGCTGGGATCCTGCTCGCCGGGGAGCTGGAGCACCAGCTGGTCGTCGCCCACCGTCTGCAGGGTGGACTCGGCCACCCCCAGACCGTTGATGCGGCGATCGAGCACCTCCTTCACGGCTTCCAGCTGTTCGCGCTCCACCCGGGTGATGGCGCCGGCTGGCATCACCTGCAGCGAGAGCTGGCTGCCACCGCGCAGATCGAGACCCAGCTGCAGAGGGAACTGGATCAGCAGGGCGGCGGAGGAGATCGCCAGCGCCAGGATCAGGGCAAGCCAGCCTTGTTGGCGGGCCATCTCAGATCACACCTGCCTTCAGGGCCTTGGCGGCCTCAACGATCTGGTGGGGCTGGATGATCGTGAGGTTCTCCAGGTTGCCGTTGTAGGGGGTGGGGATGTCCTGGGAGGAGAGGCGCACCGGTCGGGCATCGAGTTCGTCAAAGCACTGCTCGGTGACCAGGGCCATCAGTTCGGCGCCGATCCCTCCCGTTTTCATGCACTCCTCCACGATCAGCACCTTGTGGGTCTTGGCGATCGAGGCTCGCACCGTGGCCATGTCGAAGGGTTTGAGGCTGATCAGATCGATCAGCTCCACGTCCACACCCTCGGCCTCCAGCTGCTCGATCGCCTTCAGGCAGTGATGGCGCATCCGCGAATAGGTGAGGATCGTCACGTCCTTGCCTTGGCGCACCACCTCGGCCTGGTCGAGGGCACAGATGTAGTCGCCCTCGGGCAGCTCCTCGCTGAGGTTGTAGAGCAGCACATGCTCGAAGAACAGCACCGGGTTGTTGTCGCGGATGGCGGCCTTCATCAGACCCTTGGCATTGGTGGGAGTGCTCACCGCCACGATCTTGATCCCGGGCACAGCATGGAAGTAGGCCTCCAGGCGCTGGCTGTGCTCGGCGCCCAGCTGCCGCCCCACGCCCCCGGGCCCGCGCACCACGGCAGGGATCGTGTAGTTGCCACCGCTGGTGTAGCGGAGCATACCCATGTTGTTGGAGATCTGGTTGAAGGCGAGCAGCAGAAAGCCCATGTTCATCCCCTCCACGATCGGCCGCAGCCCGGTCATGGCCGCTCCCACCGCCATGCCGGTGAAGGAGTTCTCGGCGATGGGGGTGTCGAG
>JAWOBH010000015.1:0-8768 GCA_046498125.1 Prochlorococcaceae cyanobacterium
GGCTTACCCAGGTAGTCATTGGCCCCGGCTTCAAGTCCTGCCACGCGATCGCTGGCTCTCCCCAGGGCCGACAACATCAGCACCGGCAACCTGGGGTGGCTGCACCGCAGTTCCATCAGAACATCGGTGCCTCGCCGACCTGGCAGTAGTTCGTCCAGCACCAGCAGATCCGGCACCGAATCGGCCAGAGCCTCGTCCAGCTGACGCGGATGGTTCAGATGGCATACGTCCCATCCCCTGCTCCCGAACTGCTCCGTCAGCAGGGCACCCAGCTCGACATCGTCATCCAGGATCCAGATTGTGTCGCTCATACGGATCGCTCATGCGGACATGACCACCGCCGGGGCTCCTCGCACGCCGCGCAGCGGTGGCTGATCGGCATGGGAAAGGGCCGGGTCATGCATCTCGCACTCGATGCCCATCGGCTGGTTGATGGGGGTGGGCGCCGTTCAGCTTGCGGCCAGCGCCCGCAGACTGTCCACCATCACCCCCACATCGAAGGCATTGTGGCGCTGAAAGCCCTCCGCTTGCCCCGGCTGCACCGGGCCCGCCTGGTGGTCGGGTTCCTGGGCGGCGCCCGGGCCCGCTGAACAATCGAGCACCTGGTCGCCGAAACCGAAGGCGCGGTCGAAATTCACCCAGTTGCTGTTGAGGCTGCGCGGGCCGGCGCTGAACAGGAATAGTTTCGCCAGATCCCGCGGCTGGCGGTGGGGCACGAAATATTTCAACAACATCGCTGCTTGCGGGAAGCCTGTGACCAGTTGGTACTGGCGGAACAGCTTGAGCTTGGCGCGGATCGAGAGCTCTTCGGCGCAGATCACATCCACATTCGGGAGTCTGGCCAAGGCCTCCACCACCTCCTGCTCGCCTTCGAAGCAGGTGGTGCCCTGCTGCAACTTGTGCCGGGAGAGATAGGCCATCCGCCCGGGCAGGCGCTCAACCTTGAGCAGGCGCCGGCTTAGCTTGGGTGACAGGGCAGCGCGGGCAGCCTGGGGAAAATCGGCGGTCACGAAGGCCCGGTCGCGATAGAGAACGCTGGACGACATCAACATTGAGCCATGCATCGTTTTCCTGATCACACGCACACGCTTGCGGATGCCGAGGCAGCGCAGCCATTCATCGATCAGAGGATTGGCGATGGGGGTGGAGTTTCCATTCTCAGCCTTGTGCTGGGGGGTGTAGATCTGGCCGGGGTAGTGAAACCAGATTGTTTCACGGCTGTTGCGAAACAGCCGCAGCAGCTGATAAGTGCGGCTGAGATCCACGATCAGATGGCCGAAATGGTCAAACAGGCTGCCTCCATACAGCAGCAGAGGGCGCTTGACCTTCATCGATGGGATGGCAGACACGCTCCCATCGTTGGTCCCAAGCGGATAGATGGTGCGTTCACCCCTGACATCGTTGAGAGCCAGGATAGGGATGCCTTGACCGGTCAGGCCCCCTTGTTTGCGGGATAACCACCAGCGTGAGCCATCCCTGCCGCTGCGGCTGGTGGGGATCAAAACGCCGTTGGGCTCCATGACCCAGGTGGCATCAGCAGAGAGTTGTCGTTGTCCCCACAGGCAGGGATGATCAGCGGCGAGATCGGCCAGGGGTTGCGGGGAGGGCACGGGCGCCAGCGGCTCCAAAGTTCGAGAACCTGGGCAGATCCTATGGCTCGTGGTGGGCTCCGGCTGTGGCAGCTTCAGGCAGCCAAGCTGGCAATCGCCTCCAGCACCAGCTGGGGATTGAAGTGATTGGTGCGCTGAAACATCCCGTCTTTCGATGGCTCGGGGCCACAGCGCTGATCGCCTGGCTGAGCGTCGACGGTGTTGCAGTCCACCACCAGATCGCCGAAGCCGGTGGCCCGCTCCAGATTCAGCCAGCTGCTGCTGAGACTGCGGGGCCCGGCGATGAACAGCACCTGCTGGGCCAGCCCCTCGCCAGGGGCGAACAGCTTGAGATGCATACTCGACTGGGGAAAGCCCGCCACCACCGCATAGCGGCGGTAGAGGGCGATCTTGGCCTCGAAATCCAGCTCTTCCGGGCAGATCACATCCACATGGGGCAGGTCCGCCAGCTTCTCCACGAGTTCAGCCTCACCGGCGAAGCGGGTGCTGCCGCCCTGCAGTTTGTGGCGTGAGAGATAGGCCAGCCGCCGCCGCGCTGACCCCAGGCGCTCCAGCCGCCGCGCCAGCTTGGGCTTCAGGGCTGTCTGGCAGGCCGCCCGCAGATCCCGGTTCACGAACTGGCGGTCGCTGTAGAGGGCCTCGGCGGAGATCAGCTGCCTGGCCAGCAGGGGGCGGCGCACCAGGCGCGCTCGGTTGCTGATGCCCAGACATGCCAGCCACTGCTGCACCATCGCCAGCTGAAACACCGAGCCTCGGTGGGGCGTGCAGTCGTGAAACCAGATCGGCAGCTTGGTGTGGCGAAACAGCCGCAGCAGCTGGTAGGCCCGGGTGCTGTCCACCAGCAGGTGCCCGAAATGGTCGTAGAGGGTGCCCCCATAGAGCACCAGCGGCTTGGGCAGGGCCCGGGGCCTGTTGAAGCGTGCCTGCTCCAACCGGGCGGGGGGAAAACAGCAGTGGCGTTCGCCGCGCATGTCGCTGAGGGCTACCACATGCTGTCCCTGGCTGTCATAGATGCCCAGGGAATGGCGCAGCCACCAGGGCTCCACGTCGCGGTGCTGCCAGGCGGGAAGCACCACCGCGTTCTCCAGAATTACGGGTGGCGCCGGCTCGCGCACCTCCAGCCGACCCCAGAGGGCCGGGTGGTCGGCCGCCAGTTCGGCGAGGGGCTGCATCTCAGCGCAGCTCCAGCCCCAGCTCGGCGGCCAGTTCCCTGAGGGCCTGCCACCGCGCTGGCAGCTCCTGCAGCAGCTGCTTGCGCTCCCGGCGGCTGTCGACACGGGGCAGCTGGTGCACGGCAACGAGGTTTTGAAAGGTGTCGCTGCGGATCAGCTCCCACACCGACGCGAACTGCTCGTAGTAGGCGAGGGCGAGGATGTTTGCCAGTTCCGTGTGGTGGCGTGCCAGCTGCAGACGCCAGCGGCACGACTTACGCATCGCGGCTTGGACCAGATGGTTGCTGCCGGGCACCGGAGTGAAGCGCCAGCGCAGGGTGTTGCGACGGTTCTGGCGCTGAATCCGGGCCAGCAGGGAATTGCGGAAGCCGGTGAAGAAGGGCTGGCTCGCCCGGCGCTGGGGGTCGGCCAGCAGCTCGGTGTCGAGCCGCGGCGCCTCTGAGTTCTTGCCGGCCATGCGTTGCCCCTGCTCCCTGAAACTCTCGCTGCGGAACAAGTGGCGCTTGAGC
Organism: Prochlorococcaceae cyanobacterium; assembly: GCA_046498125.1. Classification (GTDB taxonomy): domain Bacteria; phylum Cyanobacteriota; class Cyanobacteriia; order PCC-6307; family Cyanobiaceae; genus NIES-981. Next base: position 3,292 of record JAWOBH010000015.1, read on the forward strand.
TTGCATTTCCCCAGGCGTCGGTAGACGTCCACATCGTCTCCGCCCCAGCCCGACATGTGGTCGTGGTAGCCGCCCACCGCCCGCATCTTGCGGTGGGGGACTAGACACAACCCTGAGGAGGTACCCATCTTGCTGTAGCCCTTATAGAAAATCGCTGCGTCGTGGGCCATGGTGTGTACGTAGCTCTGTAGCTCGACGATCGACACATCGGCATCGATCTTCAGTACCAGATCGGCCTGGGCCAGAGCGAGCCCCACGTTCTGGGCCCGACCCTGGCGCCACAGGGGCTCGTCCTCCACCCGCACCACCGTCACGCGCTCGCCGCCCAGATCCCCCAGTTCCTCGATCACCGGAGTGGTGGAGTTGAAATCCACCACGATGATGTGCTGGACCGTGTCGCAGGCCAGCCATGAGGGCAGGCTGGCTTGGAGATACTCCACCCGGTTGCGGCAGGGCGTGATCAGGTCAACGCTCGGCTGGCTGCTCATGCTGTATTGGTATTTGCCCCTTCAGATGCTTCGGAGATTGTGAACCAGGCGGGCTGGGGCACTTTCTTGCTCAGCATCCAGCCCAGGGTGAGATATTCGGCTTCACGGGTGAGGGGAACCACCGCCGCGTCACGCTCGGGTTCCTTGGTGGTGGGGCTGGAGACGAACTGGGGGCAGAAGCGTGAGCGGATGGCTTCGTCGTCGGCCTGGAAACCGCGACGCAGCCGACGGATCTCCTGTGCCGTGAGCCAGCTGTTGATCAGTCGCAGCGATCTGATCACACCCTTGTCCTTGGCCTTGAGGAAGCGGCGCCGGGCCTGCGTGTAAAGCTTGCTGCGACGCTCGTGGCTGAGTCCGGAAACGCCATTGAGATAGCGCTTAAACCGCACACAGGGGATCGGGTGTCCCACGTTGTAGCGCTGTTGTTGGTTGTCCCTCTCGGCTGGAGCCTGGAAGGGGATACCCAGGGTGTTCAGGAATGCCAACGGCAGATCTCCTTGGGCACACAGCTGCTCAAAGCTGAGCGCACGCACAGAAAACTGCCTCTGCCAGGTTTCCAACTGCTGGAGGTAGTCGGAAACGTGTTCAACGTAGGGTAGAAACCTGTGGATGGATTTCCGGTAGCAGGTGGCGAGAATGAATTCGCTGTAGCTGCTCTGCAGGTAGGCCACCCGCTCTCGTAGAGCCGCAACCACCGTGACGTCCGCCGCATCACCGAACAACTGCCGGATCTGAGCCACGTGGTTCAGCTTGCGTTTCCAGAGAATGGAGTTGTCGCCATCGGCGGGGTGGCGGCCGAATCCGATCCGCCAGAAGGCTTCGGCACTCACGATCGTGGTGTCATGGTCGCGAGCCCTGGCCACCAGGGCTGCCAGCATCTGCCTGAGTTGCTCCTTGCTGTAGGTCTTGGGCTTGCCCGTGCAGTCAAGGGAGCGGGCGATGTTGAGGTGGTTGTAGGAGTCACGGCTGCCCTCCAGAAGCTCCGAGTCGCGGGGGTACCAGATGCCCTGCTGACTGAGTGCCTCGCGATGCCGGGCCAGGTAGCGCTGTATCGCTGTGGTGCCAGTTTTGTGGCTGCCGATGTGTAGAAAGAGGGTCATCGAGAGGAGTCAGTGGCGGCGATGGAAGCGCAGGTAGAGCTCGCGCAACAGCTGCAGATCCTCGAGGCCGTCAATCTCTTCAAGAAGTTTTAGGTGGTCACTGTTGAAAGTCTTGAGGTCATAGTTCACGAACAGGTACTGAAACGGCCCCTGTCCCATCAGCTGCTTGACGCGATGGAAGAACCCCTCAACGCTCCGGCAGATCGCCAGCAGCCGCTCCGGGCGCTGTTCGGGCTCGAACTCCGGGATGAAGCCCGTCTCCCCGAGCTGGTGCATGTCCAGCAGGGAGTGGTCGCTGGAGTAGTTGAGCACCTCCAGCAGGTCGCAGGCCCTGGGCAGCAACCGACGCACGAAGGGGCTTTGCAGCAGGGTTTCAGCCCGGTAGCTCGCCAGGCTGCCCTCGCCGGCGTACACGAACAGCTGGCGGATCGGCAGATTCAGGTGGCTGCCGAAGAACTCGAAACTGCTGCGGCCGCTGCCCTGCACATCCACCACCAGCGGATCGGGCTCCTCGCCCTCCTGGTTGCCACTGAGCAGGGAGCGGCTGTAGGCCCGATAGGCCGCTGAGGCCTTGCGCTTGGCCTTGCGGGAGGTGAGGTAGTAGTGATCCAGCGGCCGCCGGCTTGGACCGCAGCTGTCCTTGCCACTGGTCTCAAAGCGGTCACAGGCCCGGGTCATGGCCCGGTAGATGCCGTGCAGATAGCCGCAGTCGCGGGAGCAGAACAGCAGGTGACTGGGTCCGTCGCTCTGGCGGCCGCGCTGGAGCAGCTCCAGGGCCACCAGATAGAGCAGGGGCAGGTTGAAGCGCCGCTGCACCGTGAGCAGCCCGTCGAGACCGGTGGCCGGCTGGCCCAGCCGCTGGTGATCCAGAGGGACAGCCAGCCGTTGCAGGCGCAGAAGGTTGGCCAGCGCCACCAGGCCCTCCCCGTGGAAGCGGCGCTCCAGGGGCGAGTAGCTGCTTTCCCGCACCAGGGACGCCTGGTGATCCCGTCGCGCCGCCTTGACGTAATCGGCGGCGTAGTTGTCGCCCAGGTGCCGGGCACTGATCCCGGCTTTCTTGAGCTGTTTCCAGAGTGAGCTGCTGCTTTTGCCGCCGGCGCTCACCACAAAGGGCTGGCGATCCAGATCGGTATGGGGGCGGGCGATGTGCCGCATCTGATCGGCTGAGAGATACATGTCGCTGATCAGCACATCCCCAGCCCGCAGGCGATCGAGGTTGGCCCGCACCGGCTGGGCAAACTCCTGTTCCGCGTCCAGTTCCAGTTGCTGGATGCCTTCGCGCCGGTGCTCCGGGATGCTGCCGCAGCCCACCAGGGCCTCGTAAATGTGATCGAGGCTGTAGTTGCCATGGCGCCCTCTGGCCTCCCGCTCGGCCTGCACGCGCAGGGCCCGAAAGCCGGGTATCCCCGCCTGATCTCCCACGTAGTCGAACACCACCTTGGGGTCGGGATGCCAGCGGGTGATCAGGGTGTCCCAGAAATCAAAGCTGTGGATGCGCAGGGTGGGTGGGGGTGCTGAGGAGCTGGCAGTCGTCCTCGCCGCTGGGGCGGTGCGCAGGCGGCGGTGCCGGAACAGCCCCTCCTGGCCGGTCATCGCCAGGCAGTCGTAGCCCTGCCGGGCCAGCCGGCGGCGCAACCGGCCTGCAGCCCAGCGGCGACGCCAGGGGGCCTGGGGCAGGGAGGCGATCACCAGGGCCGGGGCGGGTGATCCCTTCAGACGGAGATCGTCCTTGCCGGGATCGGCGGCCTCCAGGAACAGCAGCTGCACCGCCGGCAGCTCCCCCTCCTGGAGCACGGAGGCCAGGGAGGCCGTGCTGTGCAGCACGGTGTCGCCGCCGCGGGCCGCGCTCACAGCGCTGGCCTGGGCCTGATCGCGGCACACCACCACCCCGGGAACACCCCAGCGGGCGGCGAAGCGCCAGGAGGCACTGCGCTGCACCTGAGCGCCGCTGCTGGTTGCCGCCAGGGCCAGCCAGATGGGCCCGGGCTGGGTGGCTTGCTCCCCGTGGTCAGCCGCGGGCAGAGCCGCCACGAGGGCGTCGAGTAGGGCGTCGAGATCGCGGCTATGAGCGCTCATGGAATCAGAGTTCCCAGGTGCTGGCCGGCTTGTTCATGTAGGCCAGCATGCGCTCGGCGTCGGGCCGCACCAGATCGGCCACCTGGCCGCGCAGGCGGGGCGTCCAGGTGGGCGGTGGGATGAGCTTGCGGCCCTTGTCGCCCGCCTCGTTCACCCGAGGCAGCTGACCGTGATCCAGCAACAGCTGCACATGCTCGGTGCTGGTTGAGGCTCCCAGAAACTCCAGCAGCTCGGTGAGTGTGGCCTGGGGGTCACGCACCAGATCCTCGAAGGTGAGGCAGTGGATCTGACGGTCGGGGTAGAAGGCCCGGAAGCTCTCAAGACGCTCGTGGTAGAGGGAGCAGCCCACAATCAGCTTGCGCAGATGGCGGGAGCGCAGCAGGGCCTCGAAGCGAGGGGTTTCTTGCTTGCGGCCCCGGCGGTGACGCCACTGCGACTCGATGCGATCGAGGGGATGGCGCACCACATACACCAGCTTCAGCTCCGGCAGATAGCGGTGCATCAGGGCCGGTGCCTGCTGAAAGCTGCCGAGGGCGCTGGCGTACATCGTGCTGCCCTCACCCCGCAGGGGCTGGCGTTTGCCCTTCTGGAACAGCTTGGAGTACCAGTCCCAGCCCCTGTCGTAGCGGCGGCCGAAGAACTTGGGCTCCTTGGGCTTGCTGATGAAGATCTGCGGATGGCGCGGCAGGATCGTGGTGAGGGTGGTGGTGGCCGACTTGGCCGCCCCGATGATGATGAAATTGGGCAGGGAGCGGCCGCAGCGGTCCACATCCTGCTGGTGCTCCCCCTTCACTCCCGCCTCGATCAGCTTGCGCAGACGCCGGTTGAGGCCCAAACGGAACTGCTGTGACGATGTGGCGGATGCTACGTCAGGGATCCCACCGGCTCGCTCCAGCGCTCCCACACGGCCGGGGGGTGGGTCAGGGTCCCGCTCGCCAGGGTCTCCACCGGTTGATCGGGGTAGAAGAGCCGTACGTCGGTGGTGTAGCGCTCCAGCGCCAGCTCGATCCGTCGCTGGCTGTTGAAGTGGTCGCTGAGGTCGGTTCCACCGTCACGGCGCACGTTCTTGCTGGGCAGCCGGCCCAGGGCCGGCAGGCCCCACTGGCGCAGGCGTCGCCGCAGCTGCTGCCAGTGCTCCGCCATGGCTTCCAGCTTGCCGATGAACGAGGGCACCGGCACCCCCTCGCGGCAGAGGATGGTGCTCTGGGGCAGCAGGTGCACGTCGAGATCGGCGTCGGCGGTGCCAGCCACCACCTCCAGAAAGGCTTCGAAGGGCATCCCGCGCTCCAGCCCCATCCGTTCCATGCCGGCGGGAGGGGCCGCGATTTCGATCAGCTTGTTGTTGTAGGCCGACACCAGCCGGTCGAAGGGGTTGCGCACGAAGCTGAAGATCAGATGGCTGGCGCGGCGCTGGCTGGCGGCCTCGGCGTCGATCAGCCGGGTTTCGCCGTGGGTGCCCCGGCGCCAGAAGGCATCGCTGGTGGAACGCCAGCCCTCCTCCGGTGGCTGCTCCAGCAGGCGGGTGAGGGCGGCCTTCACCGACGAATTAGCCACCTTCGGTACCCGCCCGTAGATGAGGGGGAGGCGCTCGAACAGGATGAAGTGCTGGCCCAAGGCCGGTGCCAGGGTGTCGGCGGCCATCATGCAGCGACCGGGGTGCGCTGCTGGGCCAGCTGGTGGTGCTCAAGGCGCTCGAGGGCCAGCCAGGCCCCTTCGCCGTTGTTCTTGTGGCCCTGCCAGATCTCGGGGATGAAGGAGGCCCTGGGTGCCAGTTGCCCAAGCAGCGCACCCCGGTCGCTGCATGATGGCCGCC
>JAWOBH010000023.1:0-4948 GCA_046498125.1 Prochlorococcaceae cyanobacterium
GCGGGCCCGCCACCTGCACATCCGCCACTGCCGGGTGGGGGTGGGCGACAAGGCCGCCGGCCTGGGGCAGCTGCAGGCCGAGCTGGCGGTGGCGCCCGCCCACACCGCCTTCATCGGCGACGACCTCAACGACCTGGCAGTGCGGCCACAGGTGGCCCTGCTGATCAGCCCGGCCGATGGGGCCAATGGCCTGCGCCAGCGGGCCCACTGGGTGCTGCGCAGGCGCGGCGGCAACGGCGCCCTGCGGGAGCTGGCCGAAGCGCTTCTGCAGCAGCGGGGCGCCCTGGAGGCGCTGCAGCGTCACGGCTGGCGCGAGGGCAACGGCTGAGGCCGGTGAGGCTGAAGACTGTCAGGTGAGTGCAGTCAGAGCGTCGCCACCAGCCGGCGAACCTGCTCCAGCTGCTCGGCGGTGTCCACCGAGAGACAGTCGGTCGACACGGAGAAGGTGCTGATCGGGATGCCGGCCTCGATCAGGCGCAGCTGCTCCAGCTTCTCCAGCTCCTCCAGCGGCGAAGCGGGCAGCTGGCCCCAGCCGGCCAGCACGTCGCCCCGGTAGCCGTAGAGGCCCACGTGGCCCCAGTAAGGGGCACGCTCGTGCCACTGCTCCGGGGGCAGGTCGCGCACGTGGGGCAGGGGGCTGCGGGAGAAGGTGATGGCCCGGCCGTCAGCGGCCAGCAGCACTTTCACCACGTTGGGGTCGTGAATCGTCCCGCCGCTGAGCCGGTACACCGGTGTGAGCACCGCCGGCCGGCGGCGGCGGGCGAACTCGGCGGCCATGGCCTCGATGATCCCCGGATCGAGCAGGGGCTGATCGCCCTGCACATTGATCACGAGTGTGTCCCGGGATGGGGCGCCGGCGGCCGCCACCAGCTCCGCCGCCACCGCCGCCAGGCGCTCGCTGCCGCTGCTGCAGCTCTCAGGGGTGGGCAGCGCAGGGAATCCCCAGTCGCCGCAGGACCGCAGGACCTCGGGGCTGTCGCTACAGGCGAACACCGCCGCCACGCCCCTGGCCCGCCGGCAGCGCTCCAGCACGTGCCGCAGCATCGGCTTGCCGCCGATGTCGGCCATCACCTTGCCCGGCAGCCGCGAGGAGGCCAGCCGCGCCGGCACCGCCACCACCACGGCCGGGGCGGGGGGGGCGGAGGCCGTGGTCGCGATGGTGGCGTCTTCGAGCATCAGCAGCGCTCCTCGGCCAGGCGCTGTGAGCGTAGGCGGCGCAGCTCGGCCCCCAGCTCCGGCCCGGGCCGCCAGCCGGCGGCGATCAGCTCGGCGGCGCTGCGGGGCGCCCTGAGCTGGCGCCAGCGCAGCAGCCAGCGCAGCAGCGGGCGGCGAGGTCCCGCGCCCGCCACCAGGGCCAGGGTCACGGCCTCCACCGAAAGCCCCGGAGCCTCCAGCAACGCACACCAGGCGGCGGCGTCGCCGGGCGCGGGGGCCGTCGCCGCCAGCCGCCGGCGCAGCGTCAGCTCCTGGGCCAGCAGGCGGTGCTGGCGGTGGGGCAGCTGCAGACGCTCGGCCAGGGCCAGGGGATCGGCGGCCCCCGCCACCAGGGCCGGCAGCAGCGGCACGCCGAAGCGCGCCGCCCAGCCCAGACGCTGGTGCCAGCGGCGGTCGACCTGCAGCGCCGGATCGAGCAGCACCAGGGCCCCCCAGCGTTGCAGGGCCCCCAGGGCCGCCCGCCAGGGTTCGCGTTTGAGCAACAGCTCCAGTTCCATGCGCAGGCGGGTGCCCAGGGCCGCCGGTGCCTGGCCAGGAGGGTCGCCTGGCCGCCAGGCCCAGGGCCAGGCGGCCAGGGTGGCGCGCACCTGCTCAAGGCTGGCGGGATCGAGATCGAAACCCAGGCGAGCGGCGTAGCGGGCGCCGCGCACCAGTCGAGTGGGGTCATCGCCCACACTGGTGGCATGCAGCCAGCGCAGCCGGCGCTGCTGCAGATCCGCCTGGCCGCCGTGGGGGTCGAGCAGGCGGCCGCTGGCCAGGTCGAGGGCCATGGCGTTGATGCTGAAATCACGCCGGGCCAGGTCATCAGCCAGAGCCCCCAGGGTCACGCTCGGGTTCTCCCCCGGCACCGGGTAGGTCTCGCGCCGGGCCGAGGCCACATCGAGCAGCACCGCCTCGCCGTCGATGGCCAGCTCCAGTTCAACCGTGCCGTAGGCGCCATGCTCCAGCACGGCGCGCAGACTGCCGGGGGGCAGGGCCCGCTCCAGCCGGCGCAGGAAGTCGCCGGCGCGGCCCTCCACCACCAGATCGAGATCGGGCAGGCCGCGCCAGGGATCGTTGTGCACCCGGTGCAGCAGCAGATCGCGCACGGCGCCGCCCACCAGCGCCGCCCGCTGCTCGCGCGCCAGGGCCAGCAGCAGCGGCGGCAGGGCCTGGGGAATGCCGGGAATCTCCAGCGCCGCGCTCAAACCCGCACCACCCGGCTCAGGACGGGCCGGCCAGGGGCTCGATCGGCGCCAGGCGCGGATCGAGGATCTTCGGGCCCATGCCCTCGAACTTCACCGCAATCGAGATCTTCTCGCCGCTGCCGAACAGATGGGTGATGTGGCCCTCGCCGAAGGCGGCATGGCGCAGGCGGTCACCCACCGCCCAGGCCTTGCCGGGCTGCGCTGCGGCCGTGCGCCGCCGCACGGCGTTGGCTGGCAGGCCGGCGCCCCCCCCGGCCGCCACCCGGCGGCTGACGTCGCGGTCGACGCGGGTGAGGCGATCGAGCCGCTGCTCGCGCCGGATCGCCGCCCCGCCGCTGCGCGGCACATCTCCCTGCACATGCTCCTCCGGCAGCTCCGCCAGAAACACCGAGGGCACCGCCGGCTCGCGCATGCCGCCCCAGAGACGCCGCTCGCTGGCGTGGGAGAGGAACAGGCGTTCCTTGGCGCGGGTGATGCCCACGTAGCAGAGCCGCCGCTCCTCCTCCAGCGACGAGGGGTCGTCGAGGGAGCGGTAGCTGGGAAACAGGCCCTGTTCCATCCCCACCAGGAACACCACCGGAAACTCCAGGCCCTTGCTGGCGTGCAGGGTCATCAGCGTCACCCGGTCCTGGTCGGTGTCCTTGCTGTCGGCGTCGCTGGCCAGGGCCGCCGAGGCGAGGAAATCATCCAGAGAGCCCTCCTCGTTCTCCTCCTGATACTGCAGGGCCGCGTTCACCAGCTCGTTGAGGTTGCGGCGCCGGTCCTCAGCCTCGTCGGTGCCGGCGGCGATCAGCTCGGCCAGGTAGCCGCTCTGCTCCATCACCTGCTGCAGCAGCTGCGAGGGGGGGGCGTGCTGGGCGGAACGCTGCAGGGTGTTGATCAACTCACAGAACTGCAGCAGCCCCTTGGCCGAGCGGCCGCCCAGGGAGCGCACCGCCTCGGCGTCGCTCACCACATCCCAGAGGGGGATGCCGAGCTGGCCAGCAGCATCGGTGAGGCGCTCGATGGTGGTCTTGCCGATGCCGCGGCGGGGCACATTGAGCACCCGCAGAAGGCTCACGGTGTCGGCCGGATTCACCAGCAGGCGCAGGTAGGCGAGCATGTCTTTCACCTCGCGCCGGTCGTAGAAGCGCAGGCCCCCCACCACGATGTAGGGGATGCCCCAGCGCACCAGCGACTCCTCCATCGCCCGCGACTGGGCGTTGGTGCGGTAGAGCACGGCCATGTCACCCCAGCGCAGCTCGTCGTGGGCGGCGGCCAGCATCCGCATGCGCTGCACCACCGCTTCGGCCTCGGCGATCTCGTCGTCGCAGCGCGTGAGGGTGATCGGTTCGCCCTCGCCCCGGGTGGGCCGCAGCACCTTGTCGATGCGCTCGCTGTTGTGGGCGATCAGGGCATTGGCCGCCTCGAGGATCGTGGCGGTGGAGCGGTAGTTCTCCTCCAGCTTCACCATCGTGCGGGTGGCGTCGTCGGGGGCGCCGTCGCCGAAGTCGTCCTGGAAGCCCATCAGGATCGTGAAGTCGGCGGCGCGGAAGCTGTAGATGCTCTGGTCGGCGTCGCCGACCACGAACACCGAGCGGCCATCCCAGCTGTCGAAGCTGTCCGGGTCGCGGCCATCGGTGACCAGCAGCTTGATCAGGTCGTACTGGGTGCGGTTGGTGTCCTGGTATTCATCCACCAGCACGTGGCGGAAGCGGCGGTGCCAGTAGCCCCTGATCTGCTCGTTCTGACGCAGCAGCTGCACCGGCAACAGCAGCAGATCGTCGAAGTCGAGCGCGTTGTTGGCGGCCAGGGCGCGCCGGTAGCGGCGGTAGGTTTCCGCCATCAGCTTGCCCCGCTGGCCACCGGCATCGGCCTCCAGCTGCTCGGGCAGCCAGCCCTGGTTCTTGGCGTTGCTGATCGCCCAGCGCACCTTCTTGGGCTCGAAGCGCTTGGGATCGAGCCCCAGCTCCTGGGTCACGATCTCCTTCACCAGGCTCTGGGCGTCGCCCTCGTCGTAGATCGAGAACTGGCGCGTCCAGGTGAGCCCTTCGGGGTCGCGATACTTGTCGATGTCGAAGCGCAGCAGCCGCGCGAACAGGGCGTGGAAGGTGCCGATCCAGAGGTCCTTGATCACCTCCCGGTAGATGCGACCGCGCAGCTGGCGCTGCTCCACGGGCGGCAGGGTGCTCCAGGGCTGGCCGAACTGGCTCTGGGCCAGCTTCTGGGCCAGCAGCAGCTCCAGCCGCTCCTTCATCTCCCGGGCCGCCTTGTTGGTGAAGGTCACGGCCAGCAGCTCGGCCGGATCCACCCCGTGGTGGCCCACCAGGTGGGCGATGCGGTGGGTGAGGGCGCGGGTCTTGCCGCTGCCGGCGCCGGCCACCACCAGCAGCGGGCCGCTGTGGTGGTCCACCGCCCGTCGCTGGGCGTCGTTCAGGCCGCTGAGGAAGGCGCTCATCGCTGCAACCTTAGGCACCGCGGCGCGGGACGCCAGGGGGGAGCAGGCGGCCCAGGCGGCCGCGCCAGCGGCGCCAGCGCAGGGCCGCCAGCGACGGCGCCCGCAGCGG
>JAWOBH010000302.1:0-5677 GCA_046498125.1 Prochlorococcaceae cyanobacterium
GGGTATCGGGATCGTTGCTGATGCCGTCCGACCCGTGACAGCCGAGACAGGACTCAGCGGAATCCGGGGCACCCGCGAGGGCCATGAGCTGCTCAACGCGCTGGCCATGGGTTGGTGTCTGCACTGGTTTGAACGTAGGGACAGTTGGCCGAGGGACAGAAACCCTTGGAAAAACTTCCGAGTTCTGACACAGAGTCAGAAGAACAATGTGCGGAAAGGTTTTGCAATCACAGCTCATGAACCGATGTGCTGAGATCAGCATCCAGCGGTTCTGTTCCGCCTGCCCTCGCCCCAGCCGCGGCTGCCGCGCTGTCGCTACTGTTGCGCCGTTGCTGACGCCCCATGACCTGGTTTGCGGCCATAACCGGGTTTGCGGCCATTCCGCCCGATCTGCTGAGCCGCGCAGGCGTGGCCTACGTCCACTACCTCAGCTTCATGCTCTGCTTCGGGGCCCTGGTGCTGGAGCGCCGCCTGATCCAGCCCAACCCCAGCAAGGCCGACGCCACCTTGATGGTGATCACCGATGTGGTGTACGGCCTGGCGGCCCTGGCGCTGCTTGGCAGCGGCATCCTGCGGGTGCTCTACTTCGGCCAGGGCAGCGCCTTCTACACCGAGAACCCCCTGTTCTGGTGGAAGGTGGGGGTGTACCTGGCGGTGGGCGGACTCTCCCTCTACCCCACCATCACCTACATCCTCTGGGCGATCCCCCTGCGCAAAGGCGAGCTTCCCCAGGTGAGTGAGGCCCTCGCCGGGCGCCTGGCCTGGGTGCTGAACATCGAGCTGGCGGGCTTTGCCCTCATCCCCCTGCTGGCCACCCTGATGGCCCGGGGGGTGGGACTGCCGGGCTCCCTGGCCGCCTGATGGGGGTGCGGCTGGGTCGGCAGGCCGCGGCGGTTCGATCGGCAGCGCTGCTGGTCGCTGCCCTCGGTCTGGCGGTGCCGCAGCCCTGGGCCCGGGGCTCGGGGCCCCAGGCCCCTGCCACCGAGCAGGCCTGCCCGCCGGCGGAGAGCCGCCGCCGGCCCCTGCCGCCGGCCGCCGCCGCAGAGCAGGCCGGAGCCGACATCCGCGTGCCGGACCCCGACCCAGCTGGCGCCGACTACCGCCACCGCCTGCGGCCCACCCCCTACGGCTGGCCGCGCCGCGACCACTGGTGCCTGTGGATCGAGCCGGGAGCCAGCGCCGGGCCGGCGGCCCGCTGGGACCAGGCCTGGGCCGGCGCGGTGGCCGCCGCCGTCAGCAGCTGGCAGGAGCTGCTGCCGCTCACCGTGGTGAGCGATCCCGAACGGGCCCAGGTGCTGGTGTGGCGGCGCCGGCCGCCGCTGCGGGGCGGGCGGGCCAGCCACGGCCGGGCCGAACTGGCCCTGCTGGTGGTGCAGCGGCGTGGGGAGCTGGCGCTTGAGCCCCAGGTGAGCGTGAGCATCAGCCCCGGGCAGCGGCCCGAGGCCATGGAGGCCACGGCCCTGCATGAACTGGGCCATGCCTTCGGCCTCTGGGGCCATAGCGACGACCCCGCCGACGCCATGGCCGCCGTGCCTGGCGCCACACCGGTGCGCCGCCTGAGCCGGCGCGATCGGGCCACCCTGCACTGGTTGCAGCAGCAGCCGGGACTTGTGCTCAGGCCGGGCGCAGGCACCGGTAGTGGATCAGCAGGGCCAGCAGGAAGCTGAGCAGCTGCACGATCACCACGCACGGACCCGAGGGCAGGTTGAAGGCGCCGGAAGCCAGCAGGCCGATCACCCCGCAACCGGCACCGATGCCGCTGGCCAGGGGCACATACACCCCGAAGCTGGAGCTGATCAGGCGGGCGGAACAGGCGGGAATCACCACAAAGGCGCTGATCAGCAGCACCCCCACAGCCTTGATCGAGAGGGCCACCACCACCGCCAGCACCATCACGAACAGCAGCCGCTGCCCGCCCACAGCCACGCCCTGGCTCACCGCCAGGCCCGGATCCAGGCTCACCAGGATCTGGGCGCGGCGGGTGAGCAGCAGGTAGAGGAGCACGGCAGCCAGCAACAGGGCCTGCTGGGCCAGATCCCCCCAGGACACCGCCAGGATGTCGCCGAACAGCAGCTGCTCGAGGCTGCCGGCCCGGGCCGAGAGCAGCCGCAGCACCACCACGGCGATCGCCAGCGACGACGAATAGACGATGTTGAGCAGGGCGTCGCTGGGCAGCCGGCTGCGCTCCACCAGCTGGGCCACCACAAGGGCGAACAGGGCGGCGAAGGGGATCAGCACCAGGGTGGGCTCCACCCCCAGCAGCACCCCCAGGCTGATGCCCAGCAGGGCGGAGTGGCCGAGGGCATCGCTGAAGAACGAGAGCTGGCGCAGCACCGCCACACTGCCCAGCAGGCCTCCCAGGGAACCGCTCAGCAGACCGGCCAGCAGGGCCCGCTGCATGAAGGGATAGCGCAGCAGCTCCAGCCACTCCGCCGCGGGCGGGGTCACGGGCGGCTGTGGTGGTGGTGATAGGGCACGTAGCCGCGCCCGTAGAGGTGCTCCAGCTGGGCAGGGCTGAGGGCGATCTCGGGGTGGCCCTGGCAGCGCAGACTGCGGTTGAGGCAGAGCACCCGGTCGCAGGTGCGGCGCACCATCTCCAGGTCGTGGGAGATCTGCAGCACGGCCCAGCCCTCACTGCGGCGCAGGTCGAACAGCAGGCGCAGGAACTGGTCGGCGGCCTGGGGATCCAGCCCCGCCTGGGCTTCATCGAGCACCAGCAGCCGCCGCGGGCGCACCACGCAGAAGGCCAGCAGCACCCGCTTCCATTGCCCGGTGGAGAGCGCACTGATCAGGCGATCGGCCAGATCGGCGCAGCCGGTGCGCTCCAGGGCCAGCCGCACCGCGGCCCCGCGGCCCCGGCGCCCGGCCCAGGGAAGCCGCAGCCCACTGGGCTCCCAGCCCAGCCCCACCGCTTCCGCCACCGTGAGCGGAAAGCGCCCGCTCACGCTCAGCTGCTGGGGCAGGTAGGCCACCTGGGCGCGCACGGCCGCCGGCAAACGCCCCCTGGCCGAGAGCGGCGCCCCCAGCACCCGCACCGCGCCGGTCTGACGGGGCAGGATGCCGAGCACCGCCTGAACCAGGGTGCTCTTGCCGGCCCCATTGGGTCCCACCAGGGCCGTGTCGGTTTCGGAGGCGAGGCGGAAACTCACGTTCTCCACAGCCGGCCGCTCAGCTGCGGTGGCGCCCCAGCCCACGGTCAGGCCTTCCACCTCCAGCACCGTGTCACTGGGCACGGTGTCACTGGGCACGGTGTCGCTGGGCACGGTGTGGCCGGGGATGGAGGGGCCGCTGGGGGTGGGAACCATTGTCGACATCAACGCAGGCTAGAAGCACGCCGCACCCGGCCTCAGCCGCGCCGCGGCGCCCCGCGGCGGCGGGCCAGCACCTGCTGCACATCCCGCCAGCAGACGCCGTGATGGGCCAGGGCCACCTGGAGATGAAACACCAGATCGGCGGCCTCGCCGGCGATGGCGGCGGCGTCCCCGTCCTTGCAGGCCATCACGAATTCGGTGCTCTCCTCGCCGATCTTCTTGAGGATGCGGTTGTCACCTCCCTCCAGCAGGGTGTTGGTGTAACTGCCGGGCTCAGGGTGCTGACGGCGGCCCTCAATCACCCGCATCAGCTCGGTGCAGGCATCGGCCGGCGGCGGCGCGGCGCCGGGACCGCCGGCGCTCGGGCTGGGGCCGTGCTCGTAAAAGCAGCTGCGGGCGCCGGTGTGGCAAGCCACCTCTCCGCGCTGCTCCACCGTGAGCAGCAGCACATCGGCGTCGCAGTCGTAGCGCAGGCCCCGCAGCAGCTGAAAATGGCCGCTGGTGGCGCCCTTGTGCCAGAGCTGCTGGCGCGAGCGGCTCCAGTAGTGCACCTCACCGCTGGCGCAGGTGCGCTCGATCGCCTCGCGGTTCATCCAGGCCACCATCAGCACGGCACCATCCAGCCAGTCCTGGGCCACGGCCGGGATCAGACCCGCCTCGTTGAAGCGCAGCGCCTTGATGAAGCCCGCATCGGGCGTGCCCGAGGCGGGCGTGCCCGGATCGGGCGGCTGAAATGATGCCTGCAAGGCCTGGCGCTGCCGCTGCTTCGATCTTCCCCCATGCCCTCCCCGGTGCACACCTGCAGCAAAACCTTCAGCGGCTATCCCTGCACCCACCGCCAGTGGCGCCACCAGGGGCACTGCCGCTTCGTGCATGGCTACAGCCGCAGCTTCCGCTTCTGGTTCCGGGCCACCCACCTCGATGAGAACGGCTTCGTGGTGGACTTCTCCGGGCTCAAGGCCCTGGAGCAGCGGTTGGCGGATCAGTTCGATCACACCTTTCTGGCCAGTGCCGACGACCCCCTGCTGCCCACCTGGCAGCAGCTGCACGCGCAGGGCGCCCTCGATCTGCGGGTGATGGCCAACGTGGGCATGGAGGCCAGCGCCGAGCTGGTGTGGCGCTGGGCCAACGAGCTGCTGATGGATCGCGACGGATGCCGCAGTTGCTGCTGGAAAACCGAGGCCCGGGAAAATGAGAAGAACGCGGCCTGTTTCGAGGCCCTGCCGGAGTGGTTTGGCGCAGAACAACAGACCACAAAACAGTAATCAATCTCCCATTCATTGCCTCTCAACAGCACCTGGACGAGAGCGAGCCAGAGCAGTTGCCGCAACTGCGAGTCATTCGCAATCAGCTGATCGCAGCGGTGGTCGAAATCGCACAGCCCAACAACCCAGCAACCATCACCATTGGCTGTAACATTTGGCACATGAGAACCGAACCGAGCGCTGATCCGATGCTGTCCACCGACGCCACCCAGGCCCCAGCCCCCATCACCGTGAACACCGGTCCAGCCGGCAGGGCCATGGCCCAGCCCATGGATGCCGAACTGGTGGAAGCTCTGCAGCAGCATCTCACCATGGAGCGCCAGGCCAGTGCGGCCTATTTCGCCATGGCCATCTGGTTTGCCGAGCGGGAACTGCGGGGCTTCGGCCACTTCTTCAAGCACGAGGCCCAGGACGAGCAGGAGCATGCCGGCACCGTGGCCGACTACCTGATTGCCCGCGGTCAGACCGTGGTGCTCCAGGACATCACCGCTCCACGCCAGTCCTGGGCCTCCGCCGAGGAGATCGTGGCGGCCTCCTTCGCCATGGAAGCCGATGTCACCAGCTCGCTCCAGCAGCTCTACGCCATGGCCGAGCGCGCGGGCGACACCCGCACCACCGTGTTCCTCGACCCCCTGGTGGACAACCAGGTGGCCTCTGAGGGCACCTTCGCCCACGTGCTCGGCCGGGTGCGCTTCGCCCAGAACCAGCCCGCCGCCCTGCTGATCATCGACGGCGAACTCAGCGACGACAAGCACCACACCACCAAGCTGGGCTGACCGTTCAGAACACGAACCGACCGGGACCACTGTCCGCGCCCGGCTGGTCCGCTTGAGTCAGGACCGGTTCCGCAGTTCCGCCGTCGTCCACCGGGATCTCCAGCGGGACCTCGAGCCCGGCAGCGCCGCGGCCCGGGTTGGCCCCCGAGCCTGCGGCCAGGGCACTGAGCAGGATCGCCACCGTGCTGCCGTTGTGCAGCAGCGAGGAGCGCACCGGTGACAGCCAGCCCACGGCCGCGGCACCGAGGATGGCGCTGTTGATGCCCACGGTCGCCACGTAGTTGGCGTCGATGCGGGCCATGGTGGCGTTGGCGATCGCCTTCAC
>JAWOBH010000180.1:0-2532 GCA_046498125.1 Prochlorococcaceae cyanobacterium
TGGCTTCACCGCGCAGCTTGGTGGTGGTGGAGAACTGGCTGGCCTCCAGTTCACCCACCTTGGCCTCGAGGCCGTCGACGCGGCCCTTGAGGATGGCGAGTTCACGCTCGAACTCGGCCATCAGGCGCTTGAGCTCGTCGGTCACCTCGGTGACGCGATCGAGGCAGGCGTTGAGCAGGGCGGCGGCTTCGAAGCGGGTCATGGCCCGCTGGCCCTTGAAGGTGCCGTCGGGGTAGCCGGCCACGCAGCCGTAGCGCTCGATCAGGTTGGAGAGCGCCTGGTAGGCCCAGTCCGTGGGTTGGACGTCGGGGAACTGGGAGATGCTGGTGACCTGCTCGTCACTGGCGTACTGGTTGACGCCATCGAGGTTGATCTCTGCAGCGGTTGCGGCCATGGGGGCCAGCAGACCGAGCGCCGCAGGAGCAACCAGCAGTTGCTGGAAGAGTTTCATGGGAATGTTCCTCACACAAGGGGCGCAATGCGCCGAGCACAGTGTGTCCCCCATGGTCACAGCCCCCCAGGGCGGCTGTGCCAGAGCGTGCAATGGCCCCGCCGGCTTCCAGGCACTGCCCCGCCGCGAGGGGCTCCAAAGGATGCTTCCACAAAGGCTGCTTCAAAACGATGCCCCCGGAATCCCTTGGGGGGGACGCCGGGGGCTCTCGCCGGGTCCGCGTCGGCCGCGGAACCGTTTGATCAGGGTTGAGGCGCCGTAATCAGGCGGCGTTCTCCGCGATCAGCAGACCCTTGGTGAAACAACTGGAACTCACGGGCACCTCCTCCTTTGGGGAATGGGCCAGCCGGTGACGTGTTCGGCGTGCGCTCTGAAACCAGGGTGCTGTGCTCCCAGGGTTCAGAGCCGCAGCCACGGCACTGCTGACAGAACTCGTGAATCGTAAGAGGCGCCCAACGGCTGGCGCGAGATGCTGGCGCACCTGATCCCTAGGGTCGAAGGCGAGCAGAGCGCGGTGTGCGCAGCACTTCCATGGCCACGTGCCTCAGCCCGGCTGGCCGCAGCCCGCAATCGCTGCGCCGCCGGCACTGGACCTTTCCGGCGAAATCGCGCAAAGCCCGGCTGCGGCGGGCACTCCACGGGGGCCTGGAGCAGCTGGTGGGCTGGTTTTCGATCCCCGGGGACCGGCCGGTGTTCGCCACCGGGCAGTTCCCCTGGATTCGGCGGGTGGAGGCCGACTGGAAGGGAGTGCGGCGGGAACTGGACGGGCTGATGGAGCACCGGGCGGCGATGCCCAACTTCCAGGACATCCTGCGGGAGGTGAGCTCGATCCAGAAGGACGACGACTGGAAGACCTTCTTCCTCAAGGGGGTGGGCATGGACTGCAGCGAAAACGCCCGGCGCTGCCCGCAGACGATGCAGCTGCTGGCGGCGATCCCGGGTTGCACCACCGCCTTCTTCTCGATCCTGTCGCCCCACAAGTGCATCCCGCCCCATCGCGGCGCCTGGGCGGGAGTGCTGCGCCTGCACCTGGCGCTGGTGGTGCCGGAACCGGCCGAGCGCTGCCGGATCCGCATCGCCGATGAACTGCACACCTGGCAGGAGGGGCGGTGCCTGGTGTTCGACGACACCTACAACCATCAGGTGTGGAACGACACCGACGGCTATCGGGTGGTGCTGTTCGTGGACTTCGAGCGGCCTCTGCGCTGGCCGCTGGCGCTGTTCAACCACTGGCTGCTGCACCTGGCGGCGCTGGCACCGTTTCTGCGCGAGGCCAACACCCGCCAGCAGGCGGCCGAGCGCTCGTTCTGGAGTCGGGCGGCAGGGAGCCTCCAGGACTGACCAACCAGACAAAAAAACGCCCTCCGGAGAGGGCGCGGGCACGTGAGGCTGATTGAGCTCCGTCCGAAGGTCGACGATTAGAGGGCGTTGCCGCGGGGCAGTACCTCTTCAGGGAAGACGAAGTTTTCGTGCGGCTGGTCGGCCGGTGCCATCCAGGCCCGGATGCCTTCGTTGAGCAGGATGTTCTTCGTGTAGAAGGTCTCGAACTCGGGATCCTCGGCGGCGCGGATCTCCTGCGACACGAAGTCGTAGGCGCGCAGGTTGAGGGCCAGGCCGATGATGCCGATGCTGGCGGTCCACAGACCCATCACCGGCACGAACAGCATGAAGAAGTGCAGCCAGCGCTTGTTGGAGAAGGCGATCCCGAAGATCTGGCTCCAGAAGCGGTTGGCGGTGACCATCGAGTAGGTCTCCTCTTCCTGGGTGGGCTCGAAGGCCTTGAAGGTGTTGGACTGTTCGCCGTCCTCGAACAGGGTGTTCTCCACGGTGGCGCCGTGGATGGCGCAGAGCAGGGCACCACCCAGGATCCCGGCCACACCCATCATGTGGAAGGGGGTGAGGGGCCAGTTGTGGAAGCCCTGCAGGAAGAGCAGGATCACAAGCGCCGCGCCTCCAGCAATTCGCCGACGCCGTGACCGACGCAATCTACGTGACCGGCGCCGACGACCCTATCGCATACCTGCCGGCAACACGGTGGCACCGATTACAGTCCATGCTGGAGGGAGGCGACCAGTGAATAT
>JAWOBH010000295.1:0-6260 GCA_046498125.1 Prochlorococcaceae cyanobacterium
GGAAGCCGAGCCGTTCGCCGGCCTCCACCGCCGGGCGGGTGAGGATCAGCCGCTCCACCCGCCGGTCCTGGAGCATGCGCACCGCCAGCACGGTGGCCAGGAAGGTTTTGCCGGTGCCGGCCGGGCCCAGGGCCAGGGTGAGGTCATGGCGCTCCATCGCCTGCACGTAGGCCTTCTGGCGCAGGGTGCGCGGCCGCAGCAGGCGGCCGGTCTGGCTGCGGGCCAGCACGAGGTTGCTGAGGTCGCGGTGCTCCTCGCCGCGGCCGCTGTCGAGGGCCTGGAGGGCGGTGTTGAGGTCCACCTGGCTGATGCTCTGCCCGTCCTGCCAGAGGGGCCGCAGCAGATCGAGCAGGGAGGTGGCGCGCTCGAGCTGGGGCGCCCGTGCCCTCAGGGACAGATCAAGTCCGCGGAGCACCAGGGTGGCGCCTGTGAGGGCTTCCAGCCGCCGCAGGGTGGACTCCCCCTCTCCTGAGAGGGCCAGGGCCGCCTCGGGAGAGGGCAGGGAGAGGGTGGTGCTGCAGAGCCCTTCGGACTCGGCCATCGGGCCGGAGCTCAAGCCCCCGCCGGGGCCTCATCGGCGGCAGTGGTGGCCGCAGCTTCAGCGGCGGCGGCTTCGGCGGCCTTGGCTTCGGCGGCTTCCTTGGCGGCCTGTTTGGCAGCGGCCTCACGGGCGGCGGACTGCTTCTTCTGGCCCACCAGCACCGAGGGCCGCACGGCCTTCTCCACCAGGCCGCCGCGCTCCAGCAGGGTCAGCACCGTGTCGGTGGGCTGGGCTCCCTGGGCCAGGCGGGCACGGATGGCCTCGGTGTCGAGGCGGGTTTCCTTGGTGCGGGGGTTGTAGAAGCCCAGCTCCTCAAGCGGCCGGCCGTCGCGGCGGGAGGTGCTGTTCACGGCCACCAGACGGAAGCTCGCTTCCCGCTTCTTGCCAAACCGCTTCAGGCGGAGCTTGATCATCGTGGCCTAGCCGCAAAAGGGACAAACAAGCAATTTAGCCCCTGGGGTGCACCCCACCTCACAGATCGCCGAAGCCCTTGCGCTTCTTCGCCGGCCGCGGCGCCTTGCCCTGGCCGTGGCCCCGCCCTCGGCCCGGCCCGGCGCCCGGCATGCCACCCATCCCAGGCATGCCGCCGCCCATGCCCGGGAAGCCCCCCATGCCCGGGAGGCCGCCGCCCATGCCCGGCATGCCGGGCATGCCACCGCCCTGGCTCATCTGCTTCATGAAGCCGCGCATCTTCTGGAAGTCGGCCAGCACCTTGTCCACATCGGCGGGGCTGTGGCCGCTGCCTCCGGCGATCCGCCGCCGCCGTGAGGGGGTGGAGGCCAGCAGGTCGGGGTTGCGCCGCTCGTCCTCGGTCATCGAGCCGATCATCGCCTCGATCCGCTTGAGCTGCTGCTCCCCCTGCTTGAGCATGCCGTCGTCGATCTTGTTCATGCCGGGGATCAGCTTCATCAACCCGCCCAGCGACCCCATGCGCTTGATCAGGCGCATCTGCTGCAGGAAATCGGAGAAATCGAAGGTGGCCTGCTGCAGTTTTTCCTGCATGCGCGCCACATCGGCCAGTTCCACCTCCTTGGAGGCCTTCTCAACCAGGGTGAGCACATCGCCCATGCCCAGAATGCGACTGGCCATCCGCTCGGGGTGGAAGGGCTGCAGCGCCTCCACCTTCTCGCCGGTGCCGATGAACTTGATCGGCGCGCCGCTCACTTTGCGGATCGAAAGCGCCGCCCCGCCCCGAGAATCGCCGTCAAGCTTGGTGAGCACGGCGCCGGTGATGCCCACCTGCTCGTGGAAGGCGCGGGTGAGTTCGGCCGCCTCCTGGCCGATCATCGAATCCACCACCAGCAGCACCTCGTCGGGCTGGCAGGCCTCGCGGATGCGCACCATCTCCTCCATCATCGACCGGTCGATCTGGAGCCGGCCGGCGGTGTCCACCAGCACCGTGTCGAAGCCTTCGGACCTGGCCTTGTCGATGCCGGCCGCCGCGATGTCTTCCGGCCTGGCCTCGGTGCCGAGGCTGAACACCTCCACCCCGATCTGGCCGCCCAGGGTCTGCAGCTGCTCGATGGCGGCCGGACGGTACACGTCGGCGGCCACCAGCAGGGCCTTGCGGCCCTGCTCCTTGAGATGGAGGCCGAGCTTGGCGGTGGCGGTGGTCTTGCCGGCGCCCTGCAGGCCGGCCATCAGCACCACCGCCGGTTCACCCGCCTTGCCACCGGCCGCCAGGGGGGCGTTTTCGCCGCCCATGGTGTCCACCAGCTGCTGGTGCACCACCTGGATGAACTTCTGATCCGGGCTGATGCCGCGCACCACCTCGGCGCCGAGGGCCTTCCGGCGCACCTCGTCGACGAACTCCTTCACCACCGGCAGGCTCACGTCGGCCTCCAGCAGCGCCCGGCGCACCTCCTTGAGGGCTCCGTCGATGTTGGTTTCGCTGATCGCGCCCTGGCCCCGCAGGTTCTTGACGGCGTCTTCAAACCGCTGGGAAAGCTCGTCGAACATCGGCAGGTGCCTGGGGGAGAAAAGATGCCCGTGCCGGGCGGGTGATCACTCGATCGTAAAAAGCGGCCCCGCCCCGCCCCGGCGGTTCAGTTCACCCGCTCGAAGCTCACCAGCCGCCAGGTGTCGCCCTCGCGGCTGAAGACGTAGCGGTTGCGCAGGGTGAGGATGCTGGGCTGGCCCACGGCCTGCCCCTCATTGTCGCGGCGTTCGCCCCGGTAACGGATGCTGGCCACGGCCGCCACGCGCTGGGGGCTGCTGGCCTCCAGGCGCAGGGACTCGACGCTGGTGTCGATCCGCTGGGTGTGGTTTCTGGACTGGTCGGAGCGCCGTTCGGCCTGCAGCTGGCGCAACTGGCCGTCCTGGGCCAGGTCTTCCAGGCTGGCCTGGGGCTCGTCGCCGGCCAGCACCGCTGCCTTGGCCGTCAGCCAGGTCTCGAGCAGGGTCTGGATTTCGGCCGCGCTGGGTTCCTGGCTGCGCAGGGGGATGGCCGCCGGCGCCGGAGCTGGGGCTTCGCCGCCGGTTGCAGCCTGTTTGGTCGCATCCGCTCCAGTGGCACCGTCGCCTCCCGCCGCTGGGGTGCCGGTGGCTTCCCTGCCCTGCCCTGCTGTCGCCGGGGTGCCGTTGCTGCCGCCGTTGCTCTCGGCGGCCGGCTCAACCCCCACCACAGCCGGCCGGGGCCGCAGCAGTGTCACCAGACCGAGGGCCACCAGGGCGGCGGCCACCGCGCCCGCCAGCAGCAGGGCCGGTCGCCGCCAGCGACCAGCCACCCCGGCCAGCCAACCCGGCTCGCTTTCCTCCCCCCCATCCTCCTGCTCTCCCCAAAGGCCGTCGTCGGTTTCACCGCGGTCCTCGTTCATGGCCCCGAAGCCGAGCAGCGCCTGGGCGCCGGGCAGGGCGGAGCCGGCCAGAGCAAACGGCGAGCGCAGGCCGGCTCCGAACAGCGACTGGCTGCTGGCGCCGCGTTCAGAACTGGGGCTGCCGGCCGGGCTGGCGGCCTTGGGCGTGGGCTCCAGCCGGTCGAGGTAGGCCTGCACATCGCGATCGGCGAAGTAGGCCTCAAGGTCGGCGTCGGCCTCCAGGTCGCGGTAGCCGGGCAGCACATCCCGGGCCAGCCAGTCGCGGCAGTAGGCGCACACCTGGGCCAGGGGATCGGCGCTCTGGCGGGCCGCCCATTGCTTGATCTCCTCGCTGGCGCCTTCGGCGAACTGGAACTCGGCGCTGTCCACCTGGCCCAGCAGCAGGTTGAGGCAGGCCAGCAGCGGTTTCAACTCCATCCTGTCGTGCACCAGCAGCCGGCTGCGGGCGGCGGCGATCCGCTCCGGTTTGCGCTGGGCAAATCCCAGGGCGGTGAGGGCCGTGGCGGCCAGGAAATCCGCCTGGGCCGACTGGGGGGCCCAGCGTTCAAACAGATCGATCTGCTCCTGCACCGTGAGGTAGGCGCGGATCTGGCGGAAGAAGGCCTGGAACTCCTCGGCGCTGAACTCAGGGTCGCCGTGGCCTTCCAGTCCGCCCCGCTCGGCCACCAGCTCCTCCAGCAGTGCCAGTCCGTCGTTGCGCTCCTGGCTGGAGCCGAGGTCACGGCTGAGCAGATCCAGCACCCGGTAGGGCCGCAGGGCCCGGCGCTCGCTGGCCATCCGCTGGCGCAGATCGCCGTGCTGGCCCATCCGCTGCAGCAGCTGGTTGCCCTGGCCGAGCACCTGGGCCGCGGCCTCGTAGCGGCGCTCCTGGCGCAGTTCTGCGGCCGCTTCCAGACAGGCCAGGCCCGCCAGCAGGCTGAGATCGGCCTCCCGGCCGCTGCCCAGGGGCGGGGTCTGGGGCGGCTGCAGGGCCCGGTTGGCCAGCTCGAAGCAGTCGAGGGGCAGGCCCGCCTCCAGCAGCAGCAGCAGCCCCGCCACCTCCTTGCTGGCGGGCACGTCCAGGGCCGCCTGCAGCGATTCCCCCGACGCGTCCAGGGCGGTGAGCTCCGACTCGTAGTGGGACCGCCGCTGCGGGTCGGTGAGCAGATCGGCGCTGTTGCGCAGCAGCTCGGCCCGGGCCTGCAGGGTGTCCTGGGTGAAGCCCTGCTCGGGGGGGCGATCGATGCGCTGGGCGGCGATGCGCAGCACCGAGGGCAGATCGGTGTTGGGGCTGACCCCGAGCAAGCGGAAGTGATCGATCGGCAGGTCCAATCCCCTTGCGCAGGCCGGTGCCCGACTGTAAGCAGGGTCGCCCGATGGGGCCGTGCTCAGCGGGGAGTGGCCACTGTGGACACAGTAGTCGTAGTCAGACGCCGTAGAGTCCCGCAACACGTTCAGGCCCTCGCCAGCCCCTGAGTTCGGGCCTCCAGTCAGGCCCCCAGCCGAGTTCAGAGCCAGCCCGATCCCTGACCAGCTCCTTGACCCGATGACCCAGGCAGACACGAGCCGCGACCTGGCAGGCCAGGCACTCCAGGGCGCCGGCGCCCCCTCCTGCTCCGCCGACTCCACCCATGTCGCCGGCCCCCACGCCGAGCGGCTGGAGAACCTCTATCCGGGCGCGCCGGCAACGGTGGACCGGGAGCAGGGTCTGATGCTCTATCGCGACATGGTGCTGGGCCGTCGCTTCGAGGACAAGTGCGCGGAGATGTACTACCGCGGCAAGATGTTCGGGTTCGTGCATCTCTACAACGGTCAGGAAGCCGTCAGCACGGGCGTGATCAAGGCGATGAAGATGCAGCACGACTGGTTCTGCAGCACCTACCGCGACCATGTCCATGCCCTCAGCTGCGGCGTGCCGGCCCGGGAGGTGATGAGCGAGCTGTTCGGGAAGGAAACCGGTTGCAGCAAGGGCCGTGGCGGCTCGATGCACCTGTTCTCCAAGGAGCATCACCTGCTCGGTGGCTACGCCTTCATCGGCGAGGGCATTCCGGTGGCCCTGGGGGCGGCCTTCACCAGCCGCTACAAGCGCGATGCCCTCGGCGATGCCAGCAGTGACGCCGTCACCGCCGCCTTCTTCGGTGACGGCACCTGCAATGTGGGTCAGTTCTACGAGTGCCTGAACATGGCGGCCCTCTGGAAGCTGCCGATCCTGTTCGTGGTGGAGAACAACAAGTGGGCCATCGGCATGGACCACAACCGTGCCACCAGTGACCCGGAGATCTGGCGCAAGGCGGCCAGCTTCGGCATCCCCGGCGAGGAGGTGGATGGCATGAATGTGCTGGCCGTGCGCGCCGCCGCCGAGCGGGCCATCGAACGGGCCCGTGCCGGCGAGGGTCCCACCCTTCTTGAATGTCTCACCTACCGCTACCGCGGCCATTCCCTGGCCGATCCTGACGAGCTGCGGGCCCAGGCCGAGAAGGAGTTCTGGGCCAAACGCGATCCGATCAAGGGGCTGGCCGCCCACCTGATCGAGCAGACCCTGGCCACTGCCGAGGAGCTCAAGGCCATCGACCAGGAGATCGACGCCGAAGTGAGCGAGGCGGTGCAGTTCGCTCTGGCCGCGCCGGAGCCCAAGGGCGAGGAACTCACCCGCTACATCTGGGCTGAGGACTGACCCCGGGCCCGCCTGCCTAGAGGCCGTGCAGACGGGCCTGCTCTGCCGCCGCCCGGAACACCAGGCCGTGGCGCTCCACCAGGCGCTCGAGGTCGTCGTAGCCGCCGCCGATCACGGTGGCCACGGCGATCCCCCGCCGCAGGCAGGCATCGAGCACCAGGTGCAGCGCCACGGTCTGGTGTTCCGGGCGGCGGCAGAGCAGGCCCGTCTGCACGGCCTCTAGGCAGGCGGGGCCGGGGTCAGTCCTCAG
>JAWOBH010000306.1:0-2675 GCA_046498125.1 Prochlorococcaceae cyanobacterium
GGTGGAGGTGCTGGAGTCGACCCGCAGCGTCTATACCAGCGGGCGGATCCGCCTGAGCCGGGGGGATCAGACCCTTCAGGCCGGCCGGCTGCGCTACAGCGAACTGGAGGGCAGCGGCGAGCTCCAGGACGTCTACGGGGTCATTGACCAGGAGCGGCTGGAGAGCCAGATCGCCGCGGCCCAGGACAACGGGACCGGCCAGGAGATGAGCTCGGAGCTGCCCTTCGCCTGCCCGGAGCTGGTGGCCGATCCCGCCCGGCGGCCGGTGCTGGAGCTGCTTCCCCCAGGGCGGCTGCCGCTGCCCACCCTGCCGCCGCCCGCCGGCTGCCCCGGCGCAGAGGCCGGTTCCAGGCCCCGTCCTCTGCGGGAGCTGCTCACCGAGGCGGCCCTAAGCCCAGCCGCCGGAGCGGCGGCGGACGACGAAGCGGATCCGTTGCCGGACGATCAGCTGACGAGCGATGAGCCCATCAACCAGCGCGTGAGCGACGTGCGCTTCCGCCAGAGCCTGGACACGGCGATCCGCTTCGATCTGTTCGCCGTGACCGAGGACGACGATCCCGACAGTCCCAGCGGCAGCCCCACAGGCCCGAGCGTGCTGCGGCGGTCGCGCCGTGAGTCGGGGCGCCTCAACCGGCTGCGCTTCCAGGCCTCGACTGTGCGCGTCAGCAGCAATCGCTGGACCGCCCGGGAGATCGCCTTCACCAACGATCCGTTCACCCCAGCCCGATCCTGGCTGATCGGCAGCGAGGTGGAGGCCCTGCTGGAGGAGAACGGCGTGACCCGCATCACCGCCCAGCGCACCCGCATCCTGCTCAGCAACCGGGTGGCGCTGCGGGGGATCAACAACACCAGCATCGGCGAGGAGGGCCCGCAGCTGGCGATCGCCGCCGATCGCCGCAATCGCGATGGCCTCTACCTGGGCTACAACCTTCCCACCCTGCAGCTGGGGGACAAGGGCCGGCTGGATCTGCAGCCCCAGTTCATGCTCCAGCGCGCCCTCGAGGGCAGCACCAAGAGCTACACCAGGCCCGGCGGCAACCTGGCCGGATCGCGGGTGAGGCAGGACATCCGCCCGGGGGACCTGTTCGGCCTGGTGGGGGTGCTTGACGTGCCGATCGACCGCTTCCGCCTGAGGGCCCTGGCCGATCTCTCCACCCTCGATCCCGACAATTTCCGGGCCGGCACCCGCAGCAAGGCCTCCCTCAGCACCCCGATCCCCCTGCCGGGCCACGACGGGGCCGAGGCCGGCGCCTTCGGCAGCTACCAGGAGCGGATCTTCAACGGCAGTCTGGGGCGGCAGACGCTGATCACCTCCTACGGAGCCCAGCTGGAGGGCCGCCTCACCCTCAATCGCCAGGATGGGGCCGCCGGCGAGAGCAGCCGACCAACGCCCTACCTGGCCCCGCTGCGACTGGACTGGAGCGCCATCGCCGGCAGCTACCGGGGCGAGCTGTTCAACACCAACAGCCTCGACACGCAGTGGCGCACGCGACTGAACGCCAGCCTCAGCAGTTCCCTGCGGCTGTGGGAGGCACCGCTGGATCCGGAACGCCAGGAGCTGCCGGCGCTGCGCTACTCCCCCGTGCCGATCAGGCCCGGGCTGGCCCTGGATTTCGGCCTGGTGGGCACGGGCGCCCTCTATGAGGATGGAGCTCGACAGAACACGCTCACCCTCTACGGGGGCCCGGCGCTGACCCTGGGCCGGTTGCGGGAGCCCTGGTTCGACTACACCCAGCTGGCGGTGCTGGTGGGCGGCACCCTGCGCGATGGTCTCAGTCCGTTCGGCTTCGACCGGGCCGTTGACCTCCGCACCGTGAGCTTCCGTGCCGCCCAGCAGCTCTATGGCCCCCTGGTGCTGGAGGGAGGGGCCACGGTGAACATCGACGGGCGCTCGCGGTTCAGCGGCGAGGTGAGCAACTCCTACGTGGAGCTGAAACTGCTGCAGCGCTCCTATGAACTCGGCATCTTTTACAGCCCCTACGACGGCACGGCAGGTCTTCGGGTGAAGCTCAACGATTTCAGCTTCAGCGGCAGCGGCACCCCCTTCGTGCCCAGGCCGGAGCCTGCCTCCGGCCCAGCCTTCAGCGGAAGCCGTTGAGGTAGGGCAGGTCAGCCGCGGTGGCCGTCAGCTCGGCGTCGTGAGCCACAAGCTGAGAGGTGCCGTCCCACTGGCCGCTCAGCAGCATGCGCCGCGGTCCAGCCTCCAGCCTCACGGGCCAGCGGTTGTCTCCCGCGAACTCGCTCTCCAGCACCACCTCCATCGCCTCCAGATCCACCAGCAGTTCGGCGCCGGGGTCGACGGCGATCGCCTCCTGAAGCTCGGCCACATGGTGGGAATCGGCCGTGAGGCAGGGCAGGCCGAGGGCCAGACAGTTGCCGAAGAAGATCTCGGCGAAGCTCTCGCCCACCAGGGCCCGGATCCCCCAGCGCATCAGGGCCTGGGGGGCGTGCTCGCGGCTGGACCCGCAGCCGAAGTTGCGGTTCACCACCAGCACCGAGGCTCCGTGGTGTTCCCCGCGATCGAAAGGGTGGTCGCCGGCCCGTTCGCTGCGGTCGTCGGCGAACACCCCCGTGGCCAGGTCGTCAAAGGTGACGCACTTGAGGTATCGGGCCGGGATGATCCGGTCGGTGTCGATGTCAGCACCCACCAGGGGCAGGCCGCGACCGCGGTGGGC
>JAWOBH010000312.1:0-16511 GCA_046498125.1 Prochlorococcaceae cyanobacterium
CCGCCAGGGCACCCCCCAGCAGGCTCCGTTCGCGGCCATTGAGCTGCAGCTCCCGCCGCCACTGGCGCAGCAACAGCCTGCAGCGCTCACTGGCGGGAGGGGTGATCGGCGCCGAGGCCGTGCTGGCCATGCTGGCCGGGTGGTGGCGTCCCCCCCAGCCCGCCGAGCAGGGGGCCGGCTGATGGCCAGCCACACCAGCCCAGGCCGGCCCTCGGCTGCGCCCCTGCCTCCGCTGCCCACCCCTCCCGCCAGTGAGCGCTGCAGGCTGTTGCTGCGCCAGTGGCGGCGGGAGCTGCAGCTCAATGGCCGCGAACGGAGCCTGCTGGGGGGTGCCCTGGCGGTGCTCGATCGCCAGCTGGAGCGGCTCGAACACCGCCACCTGCGCGTGGCGGTGTTCGGCCGCGTGGGGGTGGGCAAGTCAAGCCTGCTCAATGCCCTGCTGGAGGTGCCGGTGTTCGCCACCGATGTGGCCCACGGCTGCACCCGCCGCCAGCAGGCCGCCCGCTGGGATGTGGCATTGGACGGACTCGAGCTGGTGGAACTGGTGGATACCCCCGGCATCGATGAGATCGCCGCCCCGGGCCGGGGGCGGCTGGCGGCCCGGGTGGCCCGCGGGGTGGATCTGGTGCTGATGGTGCTGGATGGCGACCTCACCGGGGTGGATCAGGAGGCGATCACGGCGCTGCTGCAGAGCGGCAAACCGCTGCTGCTCGTGCTCAACCGCTGCGACTGCTGGCCCGACGGGCAGGGTCTGGCGCTGGAGGCCAGCATTCAGAGGCGGCTGCGGGCCGTGCTGCCGGAGGCAGCCGGCGCCGTGCCCCTGCTGGCCGTGGCCGCCGCGCCCCGACGGGCCCGGCTGCTGGCCGATGGTCGGGTGCGCAGCGACCCGGAGCCGCCCCGGGTGGAACCCCTGCGCCGCCAGCTGATCGACCTGCTCCAGGGGCAGGGCGAGCTGCTGCTGGCCCTCAACAGCCTCGGCGCCGCCGAATCGCTCCAGCGCCAGCTGCATCAGGGCCGGCTGGGGCGCGGGCGCCGGTCGGCCCAGGAACTGATCGGCCGCTTCGCCGCCCTCAAGGCCACGGGCCTGGCTGCCAATCCCCTGCTGCTGCTGGATCTGGCCGGAGGCCTGGTCTGTGACGCCGCGCTGGTGGCCCAGCTCTGTCAGCTTTACGGCCTGCCGATGGACGGCACGGCCGCCCGGGAGCTGCTCAGCCAGCTCTCCCGCCAGAACGCTCTGATCGGCGGCGCCCAGATCGGCATCCAGCTGGTGCTGGGGGCCCTGCGTCAGCTGCTGTTGCTGGCGGCTCCCCTCACCGGTGGCCTCAGCCTGGCCCCGGCGGCACCGGTGGCCCTGGCCCAGGCCGCCCTGGCCGTGCACACCACCCGCCGCACCGGACGGCTTGCGGCACGGGAACTGCTGCGCCGGAGTGAGCGTGGCGGCCAGCCGGGGGCCCTGCGGCGGCGCCTGATGGCCAGCGACCCGCTGGTGCGGCAATGGCTCGCCGGCCGTGCCACGGCCGAGAGCGGCAACCACAGCCGGGCCTCCCTGCAGGCGCTGCTGCCGTGAGCGGTCCCGCCTGCGTCGCCCTGCTGGGCACCAGCGCCGATCCCCCCACCCGCGGGCACCAGGCCCTGCTGGAGGGACTGCTCGAGCTCTATCCCCAGGTGGCCACCTGGGCCAGTGACAACCCGATGAAGGAGCACGGCGCCCCCCTCGAGCGGCGCGCGGCGTTGCTGGCCTCGGTGGTGGCGGCGATCGCCGATCCGCGGCTGGAACTGGTCCAGGAGCTCAGCAGTCCCTGGGCGATCACCACCCTGAAGCGGGCGGCACGGCGCTGGCCGGCCACGGAGCTGGTGTTCGTGGTGGGCAGCGATCTGGCCGGCCAGATCCCGCGCTGGAAACAGGCCGCCCAGGTGCTGCAACGCTGCCGCCTGGCGGTGGTGCCACGGACAGGCTGGCCCCTCGGCGAGCCCCAGCTGGAGGCGCTGCGCAGCCTGGGGGGCGTCGTGGAGGAGCTGCCCCTGCGAATTCCGCCCACCACCAGCAGCCAGGCACGCCGTCATCCAGCACCGGATCAGGTGGCGGCGGCCGCCTGGCCGCTGCTGCTCCAGCACAATCTCTACGGCCTCAGCGGCCAATCCTGACCCACCTGCCCCTGACCCCACGCCCTGCCCCGATGCGCCTCGCTCTGGCCCAGCTCAACCCGGTGGTGGGCGACCTGGCCGCCAACGCCCTGGGCATCCTGGAGGCCTGCCGGCAGGCCCACGCCGAGGGGGCGAGCCTGGTGCTCACAGCGGAGCTCTCCCTGTGGGGCTATCCCCCCCGCGACCTGCTGCTGCTGCCGGCCCGACTGCAGCAACAGCAGCGGGCCCTGGACAGGCTGGCCCGCGAGCTGGCTCTGGCCTGTCCCGACCTGGGGGTGCTGGTGGGCATGGCCGAGCCCAGCGGCGATGCCCAGCTGCCCAACCTGCACAACGCCATCGCCCTGGTGCAGGGGGGGCAGTGGCGGGTGGTGGCCCGCAAGCAGCTGTTGCCCAGCTACGACGTCTTCGATGAGCGGCGCTACTTCCGCCCCGCCTCGGCCCCGGCCGTGCTGGAGCTGGCCTGGGGTGAGCGCAGCCTGCGGCTGGGGCTCACCATCTGCGAGGACCTCTGGGTGGAGGAGGAGCTGCTGGGTCAGCGGCTGGTGGGGCCCGATCCGGTGGCGGCCCTGGGCAGCCAGGCCATCGACCTGCTGGTGAACCACTCGGCGTCACCCTTCGGCCAGGGCAAGCTGGCCCTGCGCCAGCAGCTGGCCGCTCGGGCAGCCCAGCGCCTGAACTGCCCGGTGGTGTACGTGAACCAGGTGGGAGGCAACGACGAACTGGTGTTCGACGGAGCCAGCTTCGTGGTGGATGGCAGCGGCGGTGTGGTGGTCCGGATGCCCTGCTGCGCCGAAGCCCTGCAGGTGTGGCCGCTGGCCGCTGAGGCCGGCGCCACAGCGGAGCGCGCCAGCCCCCCAGGGCAGGCTTCACCCCCTCCTGGCCACCCCCTGGCCCCTCCCCAGCCCCTGGAGCAGCTGCTGCTGGCCCTGGTGCTGGGGGTGCGCGACTACGCCCGCAAATGCGGTTTCCAGCGGGCCCTGCTGGGCCTCAGCGGTGGCATCGACTCGGCCCTGGTGGCCGTGATCGCCACGGCGGCCCTGGGCCCCGGTCAGCTGCTGGCCCTGCTGATGCCCTCCCCCTGGAGTTCAGCGGGCTCGATCCACGACGCTGAAGCCCTGGCCAGGCGCCTCGGCCTGGGCACCAGCACCGTGCCGATCAGTGCCCTGATGGCCGGGTTCGACACAGCCCTCACCCCCGCCCTGGGTCGGACGCCCGAGGGGCTCACGGCCGAGAACCTGCAGTCGCGCATCCGCGGCACCCTGTTGATGGCGATGGCCAACCAACAGGGGCGGCTGCTGCTCTCCACCGGCAACAAGTCGGAGCTGGCGGTGGGCTACTGCACCCTCTACGGCGACATGAACGGAGGCCTGGCGGTGATCGGCGATCTCTACAAAACCACCGTGTTTCGCCTCTGCGCCTGGCTGGACAGCCCCACCTCCCAGGCCTGCCGGCAGGCGCTGGGGCTGCCGGCGCAGGGGGAGCTGATCGGTGCCGCCATCCGGCTCAAACCCCCCAGCGCCGAACTGCAGCCCGACCAGCGCGACAGCGACTCCCTGCCCGACTACAACCTGCTCGATCCGGTGCTGAAGGCCCTGGTGGAACGCCGCCAGAGCCCTGCCCAGCTGGTGCGCGAGGGCACCGACCCGCAGCTGGCCGAACGGGTGATGGGCCTGCTGCGACGCGCGGAGTTCAAGCGTCGCCAGGCAGCCCCGGTGCTCAAGGTGAGCAGCCAGGCCTTCGGCAGCGGCTGGCGCATGCCGATCGCCGCCGTCTGAGCCAGGCTTGGGAGCATCTGTTCCGGCTTGATGGCAGCCTCGCCCTCCCTCTCCGCCCCGATGGCCAGCATCGGCGTGCCCACGGAAATCAAGCGCGACGAACGCCGCGTGGCCCTCACCCCCGATGGGGTGCGGGAGCTGGTGGGCCAGGGCATGGAGGTGCGGGTGCAGGCCGGCGCCGGCCTGGGGGCCGGCATCGACGACCAGGACTTCGCCGAGGCGGGAGCCCGGCTGGTGACCCGCGAGGAAGCCTGGGCCGCCCATCTGGTGGTGAAGGTGAAGGAACCCCAGCCCGATGAGTTCACCTTTCTGCGCGCCGACCTGGTGCTGTTCACCTACCTGCATCTGGCGGCCTACCCCGACGTGGGTCGTGCCCTGCTGGACGCCGGCACCACCGCCGTGGCCTACGAAACCGTGCAGCTGGAGGACGGCAGCCTGCCGCTGCTGGCGCCGATGAGCGAGATCGCCGGCCGCCTGGCGGCCCAGGTGGGGGCGCACCTGCTGGAGCGGCCCCATGGCGGGCGGGGCGTGCTGATCGGCGGCTGCACCGGTGTGCGGCCGGCCCGGGTGGTGGTGCTCGGCGCCGGCACCGTGGGCTGGAACGCCGCCCGGATCGCCGCCGCCATGGACGCGGAGGTGTTTCTGCTCGACCGCTCCCCCCAGCGCCTGCGCGAACGGGAGGCCGAGCGCCGGGGACGGCTGGTGAGCCTGGTGAGCAGCCGAAGCCTGGTGGAGCGGCTGGTGCCGGCCGCCGACCTGGTGGTGGGCGCGGTGCTCACCCCGGGCGGCCGGGCCCCCACCATGGTGGAGGAGTCCCTGGTGCAGCGCATGAAAGCCGGTTCGGTGATCGTGGATGTGGCCATCGACCAGGGGGGCTGCATCGCCACCAGCCGCGAAACCACCCACACCGACCCGGTGCACACCCTGCATGGGGTGCAGCACTACGCCGTGGGCAACATGCCCGGCGCCGTGCCGTTCACATCCACCGAGGCGCTGGTGAGCGTCACCCTCCCCTACATCCTGGTGATGGCCGGCCGGGGGCTGGCGGAGGCGGTCACCGACCGGCCCGAGCTGCTCTCCGGCCTCAACACCGCCGCAGGGGCGGTGTGCCACCCGGGCGTCGCCCGCGCTCTGGGTGTGGGCACCCGCCATCCGATGGCCTGCCTGCGCTGAGGGCTCGGACGTGCTCAATCCCGTCCGGATCCGCATCCTGGCGGTGGGCAAGGTGCGCAAGGGCTGGGTGCGTGAGGGCATCGCGCTCTACCGCAAGCGCCTGCCTGGCCTGGCGGTCGTGGAACTCAGGGACAGCAGCCCCGAGCGCGAGGCGGCGGCGATCCGCGCCGAACTGCGCTCCGACGAGCGGCTGGTGGCGCTCACCGAGGAGGGCCTCGGCCTGAACTCCCGTGCCCTGGCCACTCAGCTTGCTGGCCTGCAGGCCAGGGGCGAGGCCAGCCGGCTGGCCTTCGCCATCGGTGGAGCCGATGGCCTCGAGCCCGCCCTGCGCGCCGAGGCCTTCTGGCGCCTCAGCCTCTCCCCACTCACCTTTCCCCACGAACTGGCTCGCCTGCTGCTGCTCGAACAGCTCTACCGGGCCCAGTCGATCCTCCAGGGTGGCCCTTATCACCGCGATTGAGCGAGCGCCAATGCTCTGCCTCTCCTGCCTCGCGGCTCGGGCTGGGGGTCTTGAGGTTGCCCTGGGGGCCCTGTTCGCCACCGTGTTCTTCGTGGTGATCGGCACCACATTCCTGGCTCCGGTCCTGCTGCGGCTGGTGCTCAGCCGACAGCAGCTGCCTGCCGCTGCAGCAGCCGGAGGCTGAATGAAACCCTGTGCAGCCGGCCGGCTCAACTCTCCAGCGGGGCCAGGGGCCGACGCAGCGACGCCGGATCAAGGCCCTCCCTGAGGGCCAGCACCAGGCCGGCGGCCTCGCTGTAGCTGACCGCTGGCAGCACCGTGGCGCCGGACTCCGCCAGCGCCAGGGCGCCGGCGGTGACCTCCAGCACACAGGGATTGTGGACGGCGATCAGGGGCACCCCCCGCTCCACGCAGGCCAGCACCGCCTCGCCCCCCAGGGCACCCGCTGGAGCCACCACCGCCCCGATCCCCTCAGCGCTGAGAAGCAGCCTCGGAGAGGAGAGTGCCGTAGCCGCCAGGGGCATGGGCAGCAGATCCGGCGCCCGGCTGAGCCCCACAAGCACGCAGGGCAGGAAGGTGGTGCCCAGCTCCTCGCCGGCGGCGCGGGGATCGAGGCCGGGCTGGAGGGGCAAGGGACGAAGGGCGGGGGCATGGGCGCAGGGCAGCAGCAGATGACGGCTGAGCAGATGGCTGATCACCGCCTCGGCACCTGCCAGCGCGTCCACTCCCGCCCCGCTGCGGTAGGCCGCCAGGGCTTCGCTGTGGGAATCCTCAGGGAAGCGGGCCACCACGGCGATCGCCGTGGCACCGGCAGCGCGCAGCCGTTCAGCGGCCCGCAGCAAGGCATCCGGGCGCCCCAGGGTGCCCCAGCTGGCGCCGCTGGGCCCCACCTCCAGGCTCACGGCCAGGGGCACCTCCGTGGTCACCACCGGGCCGATCTCCAGGCCCAGGGTGGCCCGGCAGCCATCGGCCACCTGCAGCTGCCGCAGACGCAGGTCGGGCTCGATGCCGGCATCAAGCAGCAGGCCCAGACGCTGGCGGCGCACCGGCCGCAGGGCCAGGGCACCGGCGGCAAAGCGATCCAGGGCCCAGCCCTCCACGTAGTGAATGCGGGGGTCGCTCCAGTACAGCGCCGCCCCGTTCATGACGTTGGGGTGGGTGATCAGGCAACCGCTAGCGGCTGCCAGCAGCCGGGCGGCAGGCAGGGCGTCGCCGGCAAAGCCGCCGGTGGCACAGCCCACGCCGGTGGGCACCACCAGCAGGGTGGGCAGGATCGTCATTGCCGGGGCAAGCAGCCGGGCACGGACGCGGTGAGCAGCACCACCGCCTCCAGACACAGCTCATCGCCCTGCACAGCGGTAATGGCCCAGCGCAGGGGCTCGCCGTGGGGCACCAGAGCAGCTCTGATCTGGGGAAGCAGGGGCCCCGGCCGGCGGCGGACGCGCAGCACCAGGGGACGCAGGGCCGGCGTGCTCAAGGCAATCCCATCACGACTTCTGGAACTGCCCGAACTGGGCTTCGTAGAGGGCGTCCTCCATACCCGCCTGAAGCTTCAGATCGCTGCGTGGGTAAGCCACACAGAGCAGGGCGTAGCCCTGTTGCTGCAACTCCGCCTTCACCCCCATCGCATCGGGCTGATGCACCGTGCCCTCGGAGAGCAGAGCCGCGCAGGTGGTGCACACCCCCGAACAGCAGGAACAGGGCAGGGGTACACCGGCCTCTTCGGCCGCCGCCAGCACCGTCTGGTCGTCTCGGCAGGAGAAGGTGTAGGGGGTGCCGTCCAGGCTGGCGACGACAGTGAAGCTGGCACTCATGGGGATTGCTGGTGGATCGGGGCCGCGGCGGACGCTTCAGGCCGGCGAATCTCCATCTTCGGTGATCACCTCCCAGTGACTGGGATGGGGGGCGAGGTATTCCGGTGGGGTCTGCCCCTCGAGGCTGGGAGGCGCTGTGAGCACCACATCCATGCTCAGGGAGCAGCGCAGCGACTCGGGATCCTCATTCGGCAACACGGCGTGGTCAATGCAGGCCGGGAACACCAGCAGCAGCCCGGCGCGGGGGGCCACATCAACCCAGGGCTGGGTCCAGGGCGAGGGGGTCAGCGGCCCGCCGTGGCCCACCGCAAAACCCGGCACCAGTTCATTGACTTGGCGCTGTGGCCACAGACGCAGGCAACCCGAGCGGCCGCTGCCATCGCCGCTGAGGTAGTAGATCGCGCTCAGGTGGGCATTGGGGTGATGGTGGCGGCCCACCACCTGCCCTGGCTCGCTCAACACCGGCCAGGCGCGCTGCAGGTGCAGGCTCAGCAGGCGCCGGTCAAAACCGAGCTGCTGCAGGTAACTGCACAGGTGACCCGTGAGCTCGGCGATCAGCGGAGCAAAGCTGGGGTGGCGGTGCAGTTGCCACACCCCGTTGAGATCACCGGTCCAGGCGCAGCCGGGATCCGGATTGCCCTCGGCGTCACCGCGCAGGGCGTAGAGGGCCTGCAGCTGCTGCGCCAGCTCCAGCGGATCGGGCCGCAGCTGCACCTGCCCCAGAGCCACCGGGAACAGGGGCTGAATCTGCAGCGGTCCCGGGAGCTGCGAAGGCGAGGCCATGGGCTGTTCAGACTCGAGTGGGGCCAGCAGTCGTTCTGCACCCGTCAGCCTGTGCACGCCGCTCCAGACACAGCCACCGCTCGGGGCACTCGCCTGACCCACGCATCACCAAGGCTTCTGAGGCGGTGTTGCACGAAAAGCGTGCGTTGACCGCCTCAGGAGCCCCGGTGATTCTGCGTGGGACGGCCGGACGCTGAGCAAGTAGCTCAGCCCATGGCCGCGGAGCCGCCCACCACTTCCAGGATCTCCTGGGTAATGGCGGCCTGGCGGGCCTTGTTGTAGTCAAGGGTGAGGCTCTTGGCCAGCGCTTTGGCATTGTCGCTGGCATTGTTCATGGCGGTCATCCGGCTGGCGAGCTCGGAGGCCGCTGCCTCCTGGAGGGAGCGGAGCAACTGGTTCTGCACATAGAGCGGCAGCAAGGCATCGAGCAGTTGTTCGGGGCTCTGCTCAAACACGATGTCCGGCGGCAGTTCGGGCTCGGGGTTGGGCTCACTGCCCGTCTCCACCACCAGCCGGCCTTCCCGGGTGGTGAGGCGGAAGATCTCATCCTCCGGGGTGGCGATGCCCTGGGGGTCAAGAGGCAGCAGGGTCTGGATCACCGGCCGGGAGCTCACAAGGTTGATGAACTTGGTGAAGATCATCTCCACCCGATCACAGGAACCAGACAGAAATTCCGCCAGAATCTCGTTGGCTATGGAGCCTGCTTCCTTGGCGTTCGGGACCTGCTCAAGTCCCGTGAACGTGGCCCTGATGGTGTACGTATCGGAGCGGTTCTGGAAGTAGGTGATGGCCTTGCGACCGATCAGCACCAGATCGACCTTGAAGCCCTGGCGGCAGAGCTCGGCATGGCGCTGTTCGGTGCGCTTGATGATGTTGGCGTTGTAGCCGCCGCAGAGGCCGCGGTCACCGGTCACGGCCAGGAGAGTGATGCACTCCACAGGCCGGTCGGTGAACAGGGGCACATCCACATCGGCAAAGCCGATGCGCGACTGCAGGTTTTCCAGCACCCGGGCCAGACGATCTGCGAACGGACGGCTGCGCAGCACCTGCTCCTGGGCGCGGCGCACCTTGGCAGCTGCCACGAGGCGCATGGCCTCAGTGATCTTGCGGGTGTTCTTGACCGAACTGATGCGGTCACGGATTTCCTTGAGATTGGCCATCAGCTGAACTCCCTCAGGCGGTGGCGAGCATGGTCGACTTCACTTCGGCAATGGCGTCCTTGAGCATGGCCTCAGCCTCTTCGCTGAGCTGCTTCTCGGCCATCACCTTGGAGATGAAGTCGGGCTTGTTGGTCTTGAGGTAGTCGCGCAGTTCCCGGCAGAACTCCACCACAGAATCCACCGGCAC
Source organism: Prochlorococcaceae cyanobacterium (assembly GCA_046498125.1). GTDB lineage: Bacteria > Cyanobacteriota > Cyanobacteriia > PCC-6307 > Cyanobiaceae > NIES-981. The sequence continues at coordinate 9,498 of JAWOBH010000312.1, forward strand.
CTCGTCGATCAGGCCCTTCACACCGGCGTACACCACCGCCACCTGCTCGGCCAGATTCAGGGGGCTGAACTGGGGCTGCTTGAGAATCTCGCGGAGACGCTTGCCGCGGGCCAGCTGGGCCTGGGTGGCGGCGTCGAGGTCGGAGGCGAACTGGGAGAAGGCCGCCAGTTCATCGAACTGGGCCAGCTCGAGTTTGAGAGTACCGGCGATCTTTTTGATGGCCTTGGTCTGGGCCGCACCGCCAACACGACTCACGGAGATACCCACGTTGATGGCGGGGCGCAGGCCGGAGTTGAACAGGTCGGAGCTCAGAAACACCTGACCGTCGGTGATCGAAATCACGTTGGTGGGGATATAGGCCGACACGTCACCAGCCTGGGTTTCGATGATCGGCAGCGCAGTCATCGAGCCCTTGCCCATGGCGTCGCTGAGCTTGGCGGCGCGCTCCAGCAGGCGGCTGTGGCAGTAGAACACATCGCCGGGATAGGCCTCGCGACCGGGGGGACGGCGCAGCAGCAGTGACATCTGGCGGTAGGCCTGGGCCTGCTTGGTGAGATCGTCGTAGATCACCAGGGTGGCCTTGCCCTTGTACATGAAGGATTCGGCCAGGGCCGCTCCGGTGTAAGGGGCCAGATACTGGAGGGCCGCCGGCTCGGAGGCACTGGCTGCCACCACGATGGTGTAGTCGAGAGCGCCCTTCTCGCGCAGCACGTCCACCACGTTGGCCACCGATGCGGCCTTCTGGCCGACGGCGACATAGACACAGACGACGTCCTCACCCTTCTGGTTGATGATCGTGTCGATCGCGATCGCGGTCTTGCCGGTCTGGCGGTCGCCGATGATCAGTTCCCGTTGCCCGCGCCCGATGGGGATCATGGCGTCGATGGCCGTGATGCCGGTCTGCATGGGTTCATGCACCGACTTTCGCTGGATGATGCCCGGCGCCATCGACTCGATCAGACGGGTTTCGCTGGTGGCGATCTCACCTTTGCCGTCGATGGGCTGCCCGAGGGAGTTGACCACACGGCCGAGCATGGCGTCGCCCACAGGGACCGACGCGATCTTGCCGGTGGCCTTGACGGTGCTGCCCTCCTGAATTCCGAGGCCCTCACCCATCAGCACCACGCCGACATTGTCATCCTCGAGGTTGAGCGCGATGCCCTCGGTCCCGTCCTCGAACTCCACCAGTTCACCAGCCATCACCTGCTGCAGGCCGTAGACGCGGGCGATGCCGTCACCGATCTGCAGCACGGTGCCGACGTTGCTGACCGAGACCGACTTGTCGTAGTCCTCGATCTGCTGCTTGAGGATGGCGCTGATCTCGTCGGGACGGATGGAAACCATGGTGGGAAGTGGCGGCGGGACGCGGCGGCGGAAGAGGGGGGAGTAAGGAGTGGGCTGGATTCAGAGTGGAGCGGCCGGTGGTGGCCTTTCTGGACTAGCTGACCTTGGCCAGGGCCAGACCCAGGCGCCTGACCTGGCCTGACAGGCTGGCATCGATCACCTCCGAGCCCATGCTGACGATGAAGCCCCCGATCAGGGAGGGATCGACGCTGAGGTCGAACTCCACGGATGTGCTGCCGGCGATGGCACGCACGCGGTCGTTGAGAGCACTCTGCTGCTCCTCGCTCAGGGGGGTGGCGGAGGTCACCCGGGCCAGGGTGATGTCGCGAAGTTGGCGGTAGAGCTCGAGGAAGCGCTGCAGCACCGCATCGATCACGGCGGTGCGTTGGCGGTCAGCCAGAAGCTTGAGCAGGTTCTGCAGGGAGGGCGTGAGCTGCTCGGCAAACAGAGCCATCAGTGCCTTCTTCTTGGCGTCCGGCTCCAGTACCGGCGAGGCCATGGCAGCACGCAAGTGGGGAGCGCTCTGCCAGATAGCCAGGAGCTCCCTGGCCTGTTGGGCCACTGTGTCGGTTTCCTTGCGCGCTTCAGTGACCTGCAGCAGGGCCTCGGCGTAGGGGGTGGCGATGGTGTTGAGCAGAGGCATCAGGAGTTCCCCAACGTCTGGATGGACTGGTCGATGAGACGGGCCTGGGCCGCTTCATCGAGCTTTCCGGGCAGGGTGGTGAGGGCCTGCTCGATGGCCTGGCGGGCCGCCTCGCGACGCAACAGGGCCGTGACCCGGGAGGCCTCGGCTTGCAGGTCGGCACTGGCGTCCTCCTTCATCCGAGCCATCTCCTCGATGGTTTTCTGCTCGCTGTCGGCACGCACCGCCTGGGCACGGGCCTGGCCATCGAGCCGGATCTGCTCAGCCTTCTGCTGCGCAGCCGCCAAGTCCTGCTGGGCCTGGGCCAGAGCACTGCCGGCGGCCTGGAGACGCTGCTCGGCATCGCCGAGCTCGGCCAGGATGGCCTGCCGGCGACGCTCCAGGATTCCGCCCAGAAAGCCTTTGAGAAACCAGATCAGCACCCCGATCACAATGACAAGGTTGATCAGATTGGTCTCAAACAGGTTGAAGTTGAGACCAAAGCCACCGTGGTGGGCCAGCAGGGTGGGGGAGAGGAAGGAAAGGCTCATCAGGCTGGAAGCAGGCGATTGACGATGAGGCCGCCGAGGCGCTCTGCATCCTCACGGAGCGCTTCCAGGGCCTTGCTCTTTTCCGCTTCGATCTGGCTGCGAGCCTGCTCCCGCACGGCAATCGCCTCGGCCTGGGCGGCGGCCAGCGCTTCGCGGTAGAGCTTGTCCGACTCCTGCTCAGCCTCCACGATCAGACTCTGGGCAGCCTGGCGGGCTTCGCGCAGCTGGCCGGTGAGATCGGCGGCCAGCCGTTCGGCCTGGGCCAGCTGCTGCTTGGCCTCAGCTTTGCTGGTGGAGATGTAGCCCTCACGCTCCTCCACAGCTCGACCGACGGGGCGGAAGAACAGAGCGTTGAGAATGAAGGTGAGGAGCACCACCTGCACCGCCATCAGCGGCAGGGTGGCGTCAAGGTCGAAGAGACCTCCCTCCGGGGCGCCAGCCGCTGCGCCGGTTGCGGCATCAGCGGTGGCGAGCAGAAGCCAGCTGGTCATGGGGACGGGAGCGCCGGGATGAAGGGTGAGCAGTCACGGTGGGGCGGATTTGGCCGCCCCCGGAGTGCGTGATCAGCCGACGAAGGGGTTGGCGAACAGCAGCACCAGAGCCACCACCAGGCCATAGATGGTGAGGGCTTCCATGAAGGCCAGGGACAGCAGCAGGGTGCCGCGGATCTTGCCTTCAGCTTCGGGCTGGCGGGCGATGCCTTCCACAGCCTGGCCGGCTGCGGTGCCCTGGCCTATGCCAGGACCGATGGCGGCGAGACCCACGGCCAGGGCTGCGGCCAGAACAGAAGCGGCGGAGGTCAGATCACTCATTGGTGGAAAGGAGATAGGAGGGCGCAGGGGCGCGGGATGGGCTGGAGCGCGGCCGGGACACTCCCCTCGGGGAGCGGGCCCGGATTGCAACCGGACCTGCGCGCGTTGAGTTTGCCAGACGGCCTGGACGGCACCAAACGACTCAGCGGCAGCCGTCGGGGAAGATCGTCAGTGGGATTCCTCGTGCACCGCCTCTCCGATGTAGTTGGCGGCGAGGGTGGCAAAGATCAGCGCCTGGATGGCACTGGTGAACAGGCCCAGGAACATGGCCGGCAGTGGAACGATCACCGGCACAAGGAAGGCCAGCACCGCCACCACAAGTTCGTCGGCCAGAATGTTGCCGAACAGACGGAAAGAGAGGGACAGCGGCTTGGTGAAATCTTCGATGATCTTGAACGGGAGCATAATAGGTGTGGGCTCCACGTAATATTCGAAGTAGCGCAGGCCTTTGCGGCTGAGACCGGCATAGAAATAAGAAAGGGACACCAGCAGAGCCATGGCCACGGTGGTGTTGATATCAGCTGTGGGTGCACCCAGCTCACCATTGGGAAGTTCGATGATCTTCCACGGGATCAGAGCGCCGCCCCAGTTGCAGACAAAGATGAACAGGAAGAGGGTGCCGATGAAGGGAAGCCAGTCACGGTAGGCCTTTTCACCGATCTGCTCACGAGCAAGATCACGGATGTAGGTCCACAGGTATTCCAGCAGGTTCTGCACGCCCCGAGGGTCGCGCTCCATCTTGCGGCTGCCCAGCACCACCAGGGCGAGCAGGGCACCGATCACAACCCAGGAGCTGAGGAACACCTGACCGTGAACACGGAGATTGCCGAGCTGCCAGTACAGTTGCTGACCCACCTCCAGTTCGGCGAAGGGCAGCACGAGGGGCATGGGAACCATGGTGAAGGGATCGGTTCAGGGGGAGATGAAGGCCTGCAGGAGCAGGGCCGGTTTGTAGAGCACGAAGCCCGCCAGGGCCGGCAGGATCTCGATGGCGGGAATCCTGGCTGCGGCCACCACAAGAAGGGCTGGCACCAGGATCTGGAAACGGCCAAGAGAGCGTGACTCCGGGCCGATCCGGCCCACACTGCGCGCCAGAAGACGCAGGTAGAGCAGGCCGCAGGCTCCCCCCAGCAGCAGGCTGCGGGCGGCATGGGAACCGAACAGCAGCCAGCAGATCAGGGTGGCCGCCAGCGTCACCAGCAGGGTGGCCAGCAGCAACCGACGTTGCAGCCTGGCGTAGTCGTCCTGGGAATCGGACGGTGCAGCGACGGCCACAGCAACCGCGTCGGGTGTGGAGGCGGTTGGTGTGGTGGCGGCGGTGGAGGCCTGCAAGCGCCGGGCGCAGAAGCCCGCGCAACTTATCACGCAGGATTAAGCCACAGCTGCAGCACCCCCTGCCGCACCAGCCGGCGCGCCCGCTGGCAGCGCTCGCCTGGGTCCATCAGCAGCGGCAACTCCCCCAGGGGGCTCTGCGGAGCCGCTTCGGCGGCCCGCACCAGCTCCAGATCCCGCTCGTCGATGCTCAGGGGCATCAGGTCGGGCCCCAGCAGGGCCTTGGACGGCCAGCCCCAGAGGCAGCGGTTGCGTTCACCGCGAGCAGCCAGAAGGACGGCATCGTCGTGCCAGTGCTGGCGGCGCAGCGGCGCCTTGGCGAGGAAGAACTCGAAGTGGCTGATGTCGGGATCGAGGTCCTCCACCAGGCTCCAGCGCTCCAGCTCCGGGAGTGCCAGGGCCCGCTCCAGCAGTTCGCCGCTCAACAGCCGGGCCGGATCCCAGACCTGGGGATTGGAGAAGCCGGCGAACTCCAGATCGGCAGCGGCCACGAAGGCCATCAGCCCGCCGAGGCTGTAACTGCACTCCTGAGGGTGCAGATACATGTCGGCGAAATTGGCGTCCGCCGCGGTGTCCAGGGCCCAGCGCTGCTCGTGGTGGCGGCGCAGACGGTTGCTGTCAGGGAGCTCGCTGAACAGCCGCCGGCCAAGGCGCAGGCCCTCGCCATCGCAGCCCACACCCAGACGCGTGAGGCTGCGCTGAACGCGATGAATCTCCCAGCGGCCGCCATCGGCATACAGAAAGAGGTGCAGCAGCCCCCCGGGTGCCAGACGGTCGGCAAGGGCCCGCAGGCCCGCCTGCGGCTCGCGCAGGTGGTGCAGGACGCCCACCGAGTTGATGTAGTCGAAGGGACCCTCGGCGGCCAGATCCAGCAGGCTGCGCTGCTCGATGCGCAGTTGGGCCACCTGGGCGGCGGCCCCGGATCGGCGGGTGCGTTCGTGCGCCAACTCCAGGGCCCCGGCACTGATGTCCACCGCCAGCACCGAGGCGCCCGGATTGAGATGGCAGAGGTAGTCGGTGCTCACCCCGGTGCCGCAGCCGGCATCGAGGATCCGCCAGGAACGGCAGCCGCCCTGCGGCGCGGGCGGCAGAACCCCGGCGCAGAAAGAGCGGACGCTGTCCACGCACCAGCGCCAGTTGTAACCCGGAGGTGGTCCGTCCTGGAGTGGGTCGGCGGGATAGGGGAAGCGGTCGTAGAAGGCGCTCACCACCGGGGTGGCGGCATCGCTGGCTGTCACGGCAGTGGGATCGCTGCAGCGAGCATTTCACGCCGGCCGCGCCAACGCTGCAAACATTTGTTCATGGGCTCCCGGGGCCCCGAGGCGGCAGCCGTAGGTTGACCCAACCCGGTTCGCTCTCGTCCATGACCGTGACCGCCAGCAGCGGCAGCACCAGGGTTGCTCCCCAGCGCTACGACACACTGCCGCTGTCCAGCGTCCGTCAGGCCGAACAGGAGGACCGCTTCCCTGACGGGGGCGAACTGGACAGTCTGATCACGTTTTTCCAGAGTGGTCAGCGGCGCGTGGAAGCCGCCCGGCGGATCACGGCCAACGCCGAGTTCATCGTGGCCAAGGCTGCGAACCGGATCTTCTCCGGCGGCACCCCGCTCTCCTATCTCGATGCGCCGCTCAGCCCGGCCAGCGCCGCCGAAGGCGCGCCGCTGGCGGCCGATCAGGTGGCCTTCCGACGCTCCGTGCAGACCTTTGTGGGCGAGGCGGCCACCAGCGAAGGCCGCGGCAACCTGATCCGCAGGCTGCTGGATGGCGCCGGTGGCGACGCCGACGTGCGCGTGATTCTGCCCCCGGGCTTCAGCCCCATCGCCGTGGGGCTTTACGGCACGGCGCGGATGAAGAAGTCGATCCGCGACCTGGCCTGGTTCCTGCGCTACGTGGGCTATGCCCTGGTGGCCGGCGACCCCAGCATCCTGGCTGTGAACACCCGCGGCCTTCGGGACGTGCTGGAGAAAGCCTGCTCCCTGGCCGCCACCAATGTGGCCCTGCAGGAGATGCGCGCGGCGGCAGCCGGTCTGTTCAAGGACGAGCCCCAGACCCGTGCCCTGGTGATTCAGTACTTCAACGTGCTGATCACCGAGCTGGCGGTGGCCACCCCTTCAGCGCGCCAGCGGCTGGGCAGCCCGGTGAACCAGGGCCTGCAGCTGCCGGCCACCTATGCCCTCGGGGCCCAGGGCAAGGCCCAGCGCTTCAACATGAAGCCCGGCATGACCGGCGCCCAGAAGGCTGAGGTGGTGCGTGCCGCCTACCGCCAGGTGTTCGAGCGCGACATCATCAAGGGCTACAGCCTGGAGGTGTGTCCGGTGGAGGCCACCCAGGTGCGCCAGGGTCAGATCTCCATG
>JAWOBH010000313.1:0-10714 GCA_046498125.1 Prochlorococcaceae cyanobacterium
TTCCTGGCCGCTGGCCGCTGTTTCCCGCACCAGACAGCGGCTGGCGGGGGCGGCGAGCCTGCGACAGGGCTGCTCCAGCTGCCCGGCCAGCTGGGGTGCGCTGCCCTCCAGGGCCTCCACACAGGCCCTGGTGATGCGGCTTTCCAGCTGGGGGCGCATCAGCTCCAGCAGGGGTTTCATCAGGCTGGCCTGGGCCGGGCTGGCCTGCAGGGCGGCCAGCGCCGCAACCAGCAGCAGATGGGGACGGAGCAGGGGCACGGGCGGCATGGCCTGGGCGGGGATGGTTAGTTTTGCCTGCCCCCGCCGCCGCGGCCGTGGCCGAGCTGCAAGCCCGATGGCACCAGTCCACCGCTGAGGTTCCTGCCGAGGCCTGGGATGGGCTGCTGCACCCCGCTCAGCCGAACGGCTTGTCGCAGGGTCCCGCCGAGCTGCCCTTCTACCGCTGGCGTTGGCTCCAGGAGCTGGAGGCCAGCGGCAGCATCGTGCCGCGCCAGGGCTGGCAGCCCTGCCATCTGGGCCTCTGGCGCGGTCAGGATCTCGTGGCCCTCGCTCCCCTTTACCTCAAGGGCCACAGCTATGGGGAGTTCGTGTTCGATCAGAGCTTCGCCCAGCTTGCAGGCCAGCTGGGGCTGCGCTACTACCCCAAGCTGGTGGGCATGAGCCCGGTGAGCCCGGTGCAGGGCTACCGCTTTCTGATCGCCGCCGGCGAGGACGCGGCCGGTCTCACGGCGCTGATGCTCGAGCTGATCGATGACTTCTGCCAGCGCAACAGCATCCTCAGTTGCAACTTTCTCTATGTGGATCCGGCCTGGCAAGGCCTTGCCGAGGCCGCCGGCTGCGCCACCTGGATCAACCAGCAGAGCCAGTGGAGCAACCCCGGTCACGCCGATTTCAGCGACTACCTGGCCAGCTTCAACGCCAATCAGCGGCGCAACATCAAGCGGGAACGGAGGGCCGTAGCTGCCGCTGGCCTGAGCGTCACGCCCCTGGAGGGTGAGGGCATCACGCCGGCCCTGGTGGGTCGCATGCACGACTTCTACGAGCAGCACTGTGCCCGTTGGGGCCCCTGGGGCAGCAAGTATCTGAGTGAGGCCTTCTTCGAGGCCCTGGCCCACGATCCCCAGCTGCGCCGCCATCTGGTGCTGTTCAGTGCCCACCGGGGCGATCCCGCTGATCCCCTGGCGATGTCGCTGTGCGTGCGCGGCGGCGACCATCTCTGGGGTCGCTACTGGGGCAGTGAGGTGGAGATCGACTGCCTGCACTTCGAGGTGTGTTATTACGCCCCGATCGACTGGGCCATCGCCCAGGGCATCCGCCACTTCGATCCCGGCGCCGGTGGCAGCCACAAGCGGCGCCGCGGTTTTGTGGCCCAGCCCCGGGCCAGCCTGCACCGTTGGAGTGATCCCCGCTTCGAGGCCATCCTGCGCGACTGGTTGCCGGGAGCCAACGCCGAGATGGTGCGCGAGATCGAGGCGATCAATGCCGAGCTGCCGTTCACCGCTGCCTACGATCCTCCCCATGCCCCAGTCCTGCGATCCGAGCCAGCGGCATGAGCTGGATGAGCGCCTCTCCCAGCGCTTCATCGACCTTGATCCGGCTGGCTATTTCCTGATCAGGCTCGACCGCGAGGCCGGTGAACTGATCGCCGAGCACTACGGCAACGCCATCGATGAGCGGGGTCTGGCCACCGATCCGGCCACCGGCGAGGTGATCAGCTGCCGTGGCGCCGGGCCACGCACCCCCCAGACGGTGTATCGGGCTCGCAGCGCCAAGGAGCTCGGCATCGCCCTCACGGAAGGGGAGGGCCCCCACCCCCTCAGCCGCCTCGATCACGCGCTCTACCTGGGGCGTGAGCTGCAGAAGGCCGAGGCCGCCCTGGAAGCCGGCTCCGACTATGTGCAGGATTAGCTGGGCACCAGCACGGGCTCGGCCGGCACCCGGGCCTGCTCCGGCGGATCCGGGGGCAGTACGGCCAGTTGGTCTTCGATCTCCCGCCGCACGATGCCGCGGTATTCGAGGAAGTGTTCGTTGTGGGCCAGGATCGAAACGAAGCCGGTGAACCGGGCTGGGTTGTGGCGGGCCATGCCCAGCAGGGCGCCCCAGAAGCGCCAGCGGGTGCTGCGGCGGATGCCCTGTCGCCACACCACGATTGCCAGGGCACGCAGATCAACCCAGGAGATGCCGTCCTCAGCGGAGGACCTCTGGATGCGGGGAGGATTCTGCTGACGAATCTGCTTGTAGCGCTGGGGCGGCAGTTTGAGGAAGTAGTTGTATACGCGGTCGATGTAGGCGTGGGGTTCGTACAACGCCGAAAACGCCTCCATGTATTCGCTGGCGATGTCGCGGATCGGCCTGGTGGGCACGAAATTGAGCAGGTTGGTCTGATTCACGCCCTTGGCGGCGGCGGAGTCCTGAATCAGCCGTCCTTCCTGCTCCAGCCGCGTCCACATGGCGGTGTTGGGCAGGGCCTGGAGCATGCCCATCATTGCGTGGGGGATGCCGGTGCGGGTCACGAACTCCACGATCCGGCTGCCGGCACCGCGCTGCTCGCCATCGAAGCCGACGATGAACCCCGCCATCACCCGCAGGCCGCTGGCGGTGATCATCTCCACCGAGTCCTCCAGGGAGCTGCGGGTGTTCTGCAGCTTGCGGGCCGTCTGCAGGCTGGCGGCATCCGGGGTCTCGATGCCCAGGAACACGCTCTCGAAGCGGCATTCCACCATCTGGTCCATCAGCTCCTGGTCAGCGGCCAGGTCCACCGAGGCCTCGGTGGCGAAGCTGAACGGATAGCCGTGCTCGATCTGCCACTCGCGCAGGGCCGGCAGCAGCAGCTTCACGTTGCGCTTGTTGCCGATGAAGTTGTCGTCCACGAGAAACACCGAACGCCGCCAGCCCAGCTCGTAGAGCCGCTGCAGTTCGGCCACCAGCTGCTCGGGGGTCTTGGTGCGGGGCTTGCGGCCGTAGAGCACGATGATGTCGCAGAACTCGCAGTTGAACGGGCAGCCCCGCGAGAACTGCACCGACATCTCCGAGTAGGCGTCGAGTTCGAGCAGGTCAAAGCGCGGCACCGGAGTGGACGTGACATCCGGCTTGACGCCATCGGCGCTGAAGCGGCCGCTGCTCTCGCCCCGCTCCAGGGCCTCCACGAACAGGGGCAGGGTGATCTCACCCTCGTCGAGCACCTTGAAGTCGGCCTGGTCGAGCTCCGGGGCATCCGGGGTGGAGCTGGCGAACGGCCCCCCCACAGCCACCGGTAGTCCGCGGGCCTTGGCGCGGGCGATCTGCTCGGCCATGTCGGCCTTCTGCACGATCATCCCGGAGATCACCACCAGCTCCGCCCAGTCCCATTCGGCTTCGCTGACCTCCCGCACGTTGCGGTCCACCAGCTTCATCTGCCAGGTCTGGGGCAGCAGGGCGGCCACGGTCACCAGCCCCAGCGGCGGAAGAAGCACCTTGCGATTGATCAGCTCCAGAATCTTTTCGTAGCTCCAGAAGGTCTTCGGGAACTCGGGGTAGATGAGCAGAGCGCGCATGGATCCTTGCCGGTAGAGGAGCAGCCAGATCGCTCGCGCGGCGCTGGAGCATTGATCGTGTCAACACTAGTGGGATTGCCCGGATTCATCGGCTGGGCCAGACCAGGCACTGGATCCCGGGTCAGGGGCTTGTCGAGCCCGGTTCCGGAGCTCTGCTGTAATGGGCCCACCCTTCTGACGGCAATGGCCATGGGCGCGGCGATCTATCTGGCACTGGTGGGCGGTGGGCTGGTGGCCGCCATCGCCGCTTCCTTCCTGCTGCGCGGTATCAAGCTGATCTGATTGCGGTCAGGGCTTCATCCACCATCGCCCCGGCGCCCACCACGTCGCCGATCAGGTCGTAGGTGTCGGCGGCCGTGATCCGAACCGGCACCATCGTGCCTGGGGCCGCGCACAGGCCACCAGGCCCGGGCATCACCCGCACCTCCCCGTCCACCTCCGGAGCGAAGCGGGCGCAGCGTCCGAGCATCTCCCCGGTGCTCGGGTTCTCCTGCTCGATCAGCACATCCACGATCCGCCCCACCCAGCGGGCGTTGGCCTGGGCGGCGATCGGCTGCTGCAGGGCCATCAGCCGGTGCTTGCGCTCGGCGGCCACCTCGGCCGGCACCTGATCCGGCAGCTGGGCCGCGGGGGTGCCCTCCTCGGGGGAGAAGGTGAACACGCCCACGTGGTCGAAGCGCTGCTCGGCCACGAACTCCAGCAGGTGCTGGAACTGCTCCTCGGTTTCGCCGGGGAAGCCCACGATGAAGGTGGTGCGCAGCACGGCATCGGGGAGCTGCTCGCGGATGCGCCGCAGCACGCCTCCGGTCACATCGGCCTGCCAGGGGCGATTCATGGCCCGCAGCACCTGCGGGTGGCTGTGCTGCAGGGGCAGATCCAGGTAGGGCAGCACGTTGGGCACCTCCCGGTAGGCCGCCAGCACCTCGGGGGTCAGGCCGGTGGGGTAGGCGTAGTGCACCCGGATCCAGGGGATCTCCACTGCTGCCAGGGCCCGCAGCAGCTCGGCCAGCTGCGGCCTGCCGTAGATGTCGAGACCGTAGTTGGTGGTGATCTGGCTGATCAGCACCAGTTCCTTCACCCCCTGGACGGCCAGTTGCCGGGCCTCGGCCACGAGGCTCTCGATCGGCCGCGAGCGCTGGTCGCCGCGCAGATGGGGAATGATGCAGAAGGCGCAGCGGTAGTCACAGCCCTCCGCCACCTTCAGGTAGGCCACAGCCTCGCTGGTGGTGCGGTACCGGGGCAGGTGCTCATCACCCACGAAGGTGGGCACCGCACTCACCTGGTTCACCCGCTCACCGGCCTCCACCCGCTCCAGCACACTCACGATGTGCTGGTAGTCACCGGTGCCCACGATCGCTTTTGCTTCCGGCAGGCTCTCCAGCAGTTCCTCCCGGAAGTGCTGGGCCAGGCAGCCGGCGATGATCAGTTCCTTGCCCTGCTCCGCCAGCTCCACCAGGGTGCGCACCGACTCTTCGCGTGCGTCCTGGATGAAACTGCAGGTGTTCACCACCACCACCGTGGCCTCGCTCTCGTCGGCGCTGACGCCGTAGCCGGCCTCCGCCAGCAGGCCGAGCATGTGCTCGGTGTCCACCCGGTTCTTCTCACAGCCCAGGTGGGAGAAGGCGACGGTCTGGCGGGGCGCGCCGCCCGCGCGGGCGGCGGCGTTGCTGGTGGTCATGGGCGTTCTGGGCCGATCCCCCACCCTATGGGCCCGGGGCGGGGCCGCGGCGGCGGCTGCGAGAATGGAGTCGACGCCTGACGCCCGTGACCTCCAGCCGCCTCAGCGAACGCCTCAGCTCCAGCCGCCGCCGCAGTGACTCCGGCAATCGCTGGGTGCGGGTTGTGATGGCCGTGCTGGCCACCGTGGGGATGGTCGACACCGGCACGATCACCCTTGAGCGCTGGGGCCTGTTCGGGAACCTCAGCTGCCCCGGGGGCGCCGATGGCTGCGACAAGGTGCTGGCCAGCGCCTGGGGCACGGTGCTGGGCCAGCCCCTGTCGCTGTTCGGCTTCCTGGCCTATGCCGCCGTGCTGGCCCTGGCCCTGCTGCCGCTGGTGCTGCAGGGCGAGTCCCGGGCCCGCCTGGCGCCCCTGAGCTGGTGGGGGTTGTTGCTGCTCAGCACCGCCATGGCGGTGTTCAGCCTGGTGCTGATGGGCGTGATGGTGGTCAAGATCCAGGCCTTCTGTTTCTTCTGCGTGCTCTCGGCGCTGCTCAGCCTGGCCCTGTTCGTGCTCAGCCTGATCGGTGGCGACTGGCCCGACCGCGGCCAGCTGTTGTTCCGCCTGGTGGTGGTGGCGCTGGTGGTGTCCCTTGGCGGCCTGGGCTGGGCTGTGGCTGCCGATCCCTCCGGCACCTCCGTCGCCGAGGGCCGCGCGGCGCCGCCGGTGACCACCAGCAGCAGCCCTGAGGCCATTGCTCTGGCCGAGCACCTCACCGCCACCGGTGCGGTGATGTATTCGGCCTACTGGTGCCCCCATTGCCTCGATCAGAAACGGCTGTTCGGCCGGGAGGCCACCGAACGGCTCACGGTGATCGAATGTGCCGCCGACGGCCGCGACAACCAGGCCGAGCTCTGCCGGAGCAAGAACATCGAGGGCTTCCCCAGCTGGGAGATCGAGGGCCGGCTCGAGGCCGGCGCCAAGCCCCTGGAGCGCCTGGCCGAGCTCAGCGGCTTCAAGCCGTCCTGACGGCGGCGGTGCAGATGCCGCTGCCGCGCTGCTGCACGGAGTGCCGCCGCCAGTAGGGCTGGGGACAGGGGGCATCGGTGCGGAAGTGGCCGCCGCGGCTCTCCTGCCGGAACAGGGCCGCCTCGATCAGCAGCTCCGCCAGGGTGAGGCGCTGATGCCATTCCTGCAGGCCGGCCAGCCGCAGGCCTTCGTCAGCGTTCAGCTCCAGCAAGACCTGGCGGGGCAGGTTCCGCAGCCAGCGCCAGCAGGCGTCGGTCTCCACGGCCCGCCGCTCGCGGCGCACGAAAGCCAGGGCCTGGCCCAGGTCGTGGCCGCGGCGTTCCACACCAGCCACCCGCCAGCAGAGATCCCGCAGACCGGCGATTTGCCGCTCGAGAGCGTCCGGATCGGGCAGGGGGCCGGGGGGCGCCCAGCCCTGGTCCACGCGAGCGGGGGGTGCGTCCTCCATCGCCGGCTCCAGCTGGATGTGGCGGAGCTGGCGGGCGAACACCAGGCACTCCATCAGCGAGTTGCTGGCCAGGCGGTTGGCTCCGTGCACCCCCGTGCAGGCCACCTCCCCCACGGCGTAGAGGCCGGGCACGCTGGTGGCCGCATCGAGATCGGCGGCCACACCGCCCATCCAGTAGTGGGCGGCAGGAGCCACCGGCAGCGGCTCGTGCAGGGGCTCCAGGCCCAGGGCCCGGCAGCGTCCCAGGATCGTGGGGAACTGGCGTTCCAGACGGGCTTCCCCCACAGGCCGCAGGTCGAGCCAGAGGTGATCCACCCCCTGCTCGTGCATCGCCCGTGCCAGGGCCCGGCTCACCTGGTCGCGGGGGGCCAGATCGCCCCCCTTCAGCCGGCTCACCGGGCTTGTCCCCTGGTGGTCCCGCAGGCGGGCCCCCTCCCCCCGCACCGCCTCGGAGATCAGGAAGTGGGGGGCACCGGGCAGCATCAGGGCGGTGGGATGGAACTGCACGAACTCCAGGTCGCGCACCGCCGCGCCGGCCTGCCAGGCCATTGCCACCCCATCGCCGCTGGACTGGGAGGGATTGGTGGTGTGGGCGAACAGGTGACCGCCGCCGCCGGTGGCCAGCACCACGGCCCGGGCGCGCAACCAGCCGATCCGGCCATCGCAGAGCACCTGCAGGCCCCGGCAGCGGCCTGCTTCCACCCACAGCCGCAGGGCCAGACTGCCATCCAGTTGCCGCAGCCCGGGCCGCCGCCGCACCTCCCGCTCCAGCGCATCCACCAGCGCTCCGCCGGTGTGGTCCTGGGCATGCAGCACCCGGCGGTGGCTGTGGGCCGCTTCCAGGGTGGTGCTCAGTCGGCCGTCGTCGCGGTCGAAGGCCATGCCCAGGGTCAGCAGCCGTTGCACGCAGGCCGGAGCCTGATGCACGAGCAGCCCCACAGCGTCGTCATCGCACAGTCCGGCGCCGGCCCGCAGGGTGTCATCCCGGTGGCTGGCGAAGCTGTCCTCCGCCGCCGTCACGGCGGCGATGCCTCCCTGGGCCCAGCGGCTGGCTGAGCGTGGTTGGCGTTCCTTGTTGAGCAGCAGCACGCTCATCTGGGCCGGCAGTTCCAGGCAGGCCATCAGTCCGGCGGCCCCCCCACCCACCACGACCACATCCCAGAGGCGTTGGAGGTCATCGCGGCGCTGTTGGGATCGCTGCCGCTCCGCGAGGTGATCCGCCATGGCAGCAGGTGGTTCCCGGCAGCAGCCGGCATGAAAAAAGCCGCCGGCAGGCCCGACGGCTGGCAACGGTTGACTGAGTGTAAGGAGAGTGTCTCAGCTCCCTTGGGCTCTGCGCTGATGGGCTGAGCGCTCTGGGTTCAGCGGTACTGGCCGTCGTTGATCCGGTCGAACCCTTCGTTGAGAGCAATCTCGGAAGGTGTCACCGTGAAATTGTCCTTGTATTTGTTGAACAGTTCTCGCTGGCGATCGGTGAGATCGAGATTCAGAACATCGTCCACGCTTTCATAGGGACCGCCCAGCACGATTTTCCCTGCCAGGGTTGGATACATCCCAGGAAATGACTGAAAGCGCCGCACGGAGCTGTTGTTGAGATCCACCTTGTCGCCACGCTCGGCGATCTTCTCATCGGCGCGGTTGCGCAGTTCGGCCGCCTGGGCGGAGGGGGCGAGTGTCAGCCCCACCAGGAGACCCACCAGAAGCACTCCACTCATCAGCCAGGCCACCAGCCTTTTCATCGCAAGACACCGTGATCGGGAAGGGAAGTCAGGTGGTCAGACCACCAAAGCCAACGTTACAGAACGGCTCGATCGGGCCCCTGGCCCTGGTCACGGCGCTTCGCGTTTCTTCAGATCCAGTCGGTCGGTCACACCAGGCCGCTGAGCCGGGGGGCCAGCAGGGCCAGCAGCACGAACAGGCCATCCACGGCCAGGGTGGTGGCCAGCGCAGCCCCCGCCACCCGACCGCTGTCCCCCTGGCGCCAGCACCAGCGGCTGAGCTGCACAAGGCCGCCGCCCAGGCCGGCGATCACCAGCAACGAGCCCGGCCGCAGCACCGCCTCAGCGCCCAGCCGGAGCAACTCGCCAGCCTGGTCCGGCGCGGCGGCCAGGGCCTGGGGCCAGAGGGGCATCAGGCCCGTGAGGGCGATGCCGGCATCGGTGGCGGCAGTGCCCAGCAGTGAGCCCAGATAGAACCCGCAGGCCAGCCGCCAGCGGCTGCCCAGGCCGGCCAGGGCCAGGGGCAGGGCAATCGCCTCCAGGGGCAGATGACACACCGGGTGCAGCCGCGCCCATCCCCAGAACAGGGACCCGGCCAGCCAGCTGCCGCAGAAGCCCACCAGCAGCTCCCCCGTCCGCCGCTGCTGGAGATCGGTGCTGTGGGCCAGGAGCAGGGCAACCGTGAGCAGCGGTGCGGTGAATGCCGCGGCAGTGAAGGGGCTGTGCCGCACCCAGGGGGCCTGGAGGAACACCGGCAGGGTCACGAGCAGGGCGCTGAGCAGGGGCAGCACCGCGTCTTTGGCCCTGGCCCCCAGGCCTGCGCCGGCGCCAGGCCCCTGGGACAGATCCCTGCTCGCTGTGCTGGGGGTGCCCGCAATCACCAGGTCTGTGAAGAAAGATGTGCAATCTTAAGGGTTGCCGGGTGCGGCGCCGCCATAGGGTCTGAGGCGCTTCAGAATTCTGATGAATTTGCTGCTCCACCTCTGGGGGCCCATGTTGCCCGCGTCGGCGGCCGTAGGGCCTGCCCAGCTGGGGCTGGCCGAGGCCTGCTTGCGTGCACTGGTGCTTGGGGTGGTGCAGGGTCTCACGGAATTTCTGCCGATCAGCAGCACTGCCCACGTGCAGGTGGTGCCGATGCTGCTGGGCTGGGGTGATCCGGGGGTGTCAGCGATCGCAGTGATCCAGCTGGGCAGCATCGCGGCGATCGTGGCCTACTTCTGGCACGATCTCGCCCAGGTGCTCAGGGGCGTCAGCCGGGCCCTGCGTGAGGGCCGCTGGGGCTCCACGGATGCGCGCATGGGCATCGCCATCGCCCTCGGCAGCATCCCGATCCTGCTGGCGGGGATGGGGATCAAGCTGATGGTGAGCGACTTCGACAACTCCCCCCTGCGCAGCCTCACCTCCGTGGCGATTGTCTCGATCGTGATGGCCCTGCTGCTCGGGCTGGCGGAGCTGCTGGGCCGTCGCCGCCGCCAGCTCGACGATGTCCAGCCCCGCGATGGCCTGATCGTCGGCCTGGCCCAGACCCTGGCGCTGATCCCGGGAGTCTCCCGTTCCGGCAGCACCCTCACGGCTGCGCTGTTCGACGGCTGGGAGCGCACGGCAGCGGCGCGCTTCTCCTTCCTGATGGGGATCCCCGCCATCACCCTCGCCGGTGTGGTGGAACTCAGGGAGCTGTTCGCCGGCCCGGTCGACGGCGGTGTGATGGGCGGGGGTGTGCTGCCGGTCCTGGTGGGGATCGCATCCTCGGCGGTGGTGTCCTGGCTGGCGATCGCCTGGCTGCTGCGCTTCCTGCAGCACCACAGCACCTGGGTGTTCGTGATCTACCGCCTCACCTTCGGGGTCGCCATCCTGCTCTGGCTGCGCGCCACAGTGGGCGCCTGACATCCGCCGATCCTCTCGCCTTCCCGCCATGTGGAACGAACCCTCCGCCGGGATCGCAGTGGCCGCTGAACCCAATCCCCTGCAGGCGCAGACGGGGCAAGCCCCCAGCCGCCTCCCCCAGCCGGCGGTGGTGGCCACCGTGGAGCCGGGCTCGATCGGCGAGGAACTCGGTTTCCACTGGGGCTGAACCAGAGTAATTTTAAAATTTACCTGAACCTGGACGGAAACGAACAAAAAAAATTCCTCGACAAAACGGTTCAGAACAACATCCTGAGTTTTTACAAGGGTGTAGGATTCAGGGTGCAGGAACGGATTCTGGTGAACGGGACTTTTACCGAAAAACAAACCTTTTTTAAAGACAAAAAAATGATAGCCTTTTCCGGGCGGTTTTCCAGTAACGCTTTTTTGCCTGGTTTTGCCGGGATTGGCAAAGCGGTTAGCCG
>JAWOBH010000337.1:0-12898 GCA_046498125.1 Prochlorococcaceae cyanobacterium
CTTCCAGCCGGCGGCGCAGATCGGTGTGGCCAAACAGTTCGCGGCCCGTGGACTTGGGGCCGGCCTGCTGGAAATAGGGCTCCTGCAGCCAGCCGCGGCCGGGTGGACGAGCCAACCCTGCAGCGCTGGCTGCAGGAGCCCTATTTCCAGCAGACCGGCCCCAAGTCCACGGGCCGCGAACTGTTTGGCCACGCCGATCTGCGCCGCCGGCTGGAAGACCTTGAGCAGGCGGCCGGTGAGAAGGGGCAGGCGCTGCAGCCAGCCGATGCCCTGGCCAGCCTCACGGCCTTCAGCGCCGCGGTGGTGGCCGAGGACCTGGGCCGCGGCCCCTGGCCCTTGGAGTTGCTGGTGGCGGGCGGGGGCAGCCGCAACCGGGTGTTGATGGCCGAGCTGCGCCGCCGCTGCCGCGGCGTGATCGTGCGGCCCCTGACGGAGCTGGGCATTGAGGCAGCCCAGCGGGAGGCCCTGGCCTTCGCACTCCTGGCCTGGTGGCACCATCGCCGGCACCCCGGCAACGCGCCCGCGATCACCGGCGCCCGGAGCCCGGCGGTGCTGGGGGTGTGCGTCCAACCGGCAGGCGTTGGCCGCTAGTCGGGCCGCTGCAGGCGCAACCGCCGTGGCGCCGTCCGCAGGCGGCGGGTGCGCTGACGCTCCAGTTGCACACGGAAGCGCTCGGCGGCGGCGGCGTCTGCAGCCGCGGCATCTGCAGCGGCGTGGGCGGCTGTTCTCCCCGGCCGGGAACGCTCGCGCTCAAACCGCTCGATTCCCTGCTGGATCAGCACCCGCGCCATGTTGCTCACGGTGCGGGCCTCAAGCTCGGCGAGATCGGCCAGACGGCGGCACAGGTCCTCAGGGAGGACCACCTGGATCCTGGGCGATTTGGGGCGCCCGCTGGAGGAGGTTTGCCGTGTGGCCACGCCAGGGAGGGCAGAGGTCAGCGATGGTGCCGGATAGCAACAAGTGTAGCCGGATGCGCATGGGTAGTATCCGAGCCTATGCTGAAGGCACTCTGGTGATGGCGCTCTGGTGACGCGCTCAGCGTCTGGCCTTGCGCCCAGCCGGGATCCACTCAGGTTTCAGCCCCGATCAGATTCAGCCCCGAGGTCTCCCATGCCCAAGAGCCGTGAGCAGCGCCAGGCCGAGCGCAGTGACGTGCTGGTCTCGGCCGTGATCAGCACCTATCTGCTCACCCACCTGCACCACGTGCTGCAGCGCGCCGAATACGGCGCCCAGAAGGAAGGCCGCAGCGCCTTGGCGGCCAACTACGCCCAGCTGCGCAAGGTGCTCTGTCTCGATGCGCGCTCGATGGAAGATGCCTCGGCCAGCGGCACCCCGGTGAGCGACAGCCCGCGCGCCGCCTGAGCCCCAGCAAGGGCGGACGTGGATTCAGCCCTTGTGCAACTCAGCCTGTGTGTAACAGGGAGCTGCGGCAGGCCAGCGGCCCCCATAGGGTCGGCTCACACCCGCAGGGCCGCGACAGCAGGTCCATCGCCATGAGCTCCAGCAGCCCCCGGCCGGCCGCCGCAGAAGCCGCAGCCCCGACGTCCGCAGCCTCAGAGAACGGCGGCGCAGCCGACGCCGTGTCCAACGCCGCCGCCCTCTACGAGCGGATCAGCGCCGATCCCACGCTCACCCAGTCCCTCTTCCGGCAGGCCCTCCAGGATCCCGGTGGTGCCCTCGATCGCATCGTGAGCCTGGGCGGGGAGCTGGGACTGCCGGTGAGCCGCGAGCAGGTCAAGGCCCACGTGGCGGCCCTCGACGATGGCGCCAGCAAGCAGTGGCTGCTCAAGGCCCGCGGCGGCCTCTGAGCGCGGGGAGCGGTCCTGGCGGTTGATGCCGCCCCCCTGGGCCAGGGTGAAGAACAGCCAGTAGCTCACGATCGCCAGGCCGGCCGCCACCACCAGAGCGGCCACCTGCTCCAGACGTTTGATCATGGGGGCTCGGGCTTGGCTGCTGAAAGTCTGACCGAAAGGCCCTGCCCCACACACCACCGGTGCCGGCAGGGATGATGGGGCCGTGGCCGGCCACCGCTGGCCACGGGTTTTCCCTGTCAGCTCTCCGCCCTCAGATCCAGTGCTCCGCCTCGAACGCATCGGCAAGATCTATCCCACCGGGGAGGTGCTGCGCGATGTCACCTGGGAGGTCAAGCCCGGCGATCGCGTTGGCCTGGTGGGCGTGAACGGGGCCGGCAAATCCACCCAGCTTCGGATCATTGCCGGCCTGGAAGAACCCAGCAGCGGCGCGGTGGTGAAACAGGGAACCCCCCGCATCGCCTACCTGCAGCAGGAGTTCGACGTTGACCCCCGGCGCACGGTGCGCGAAGAGCTCTTCCAGGCCTTCGGCGAAGCAGCCATCGTGCTGAACCGCAAGCACGCGGTGGAGCACGAGATGGCGGGCGAGAAGGCCGCGGCCGACCCCGACCACCTGGAGGAGCTGATCCACGAGCTGGGCCATCTGCAGGAGCGTTTCGAGGCCCTGCATGGCTACGAGCTCGACGCCCGCATCGACAAACTGCTGCCCCGGATCGGCTTCACCCCGGAGGGCGCCGAGCAGTTGGTGGCCGCCTACTCAGGAGGCTGGCAGATGCGCATCGCACTGGGGAAGATCCTCCTCCAGGAGCCGGATCTGCTGCTGCTCGACGAGCCCACCAACCACCTGGACGTGGAAACCATCCAGTGGCTGGAGGGCTACCTGCTGGAGCAGAACGCCGCCATTGTGGTGATCAGCCACGACCGTACTTTCCTCGATCGGGTGTGCACCCAGATCGTGGAGACGGAGCGGGGCATCGCCCGCACCTACCTGGGCAACTACAGCCAGCACCTGGAGCAGAAGTCCCTGGAGCGTGAAGCCTCACAGGCGGCCTTCGAGCGCCAGCAGAAGGAACTCAGTGCCCAGCAGGCCTACATCGACCGTTTCCGCGCCAGCGCCACCCGCTCCACCCAGGCCAAAAGCCGCGAGAAACAGCTGGAGAAGGTGGAGCGCATCGAGGCGCCGATCGAGAGCGTGGGCGGTCCCCGGTTCCAGTTCCCCGATGCACCCCGTTCCGGCCGGCTGGTGGCCGAGATCAAAGATCTCAGCCACAGCTATGGCGACCAGATCCTGTTTCTCGGCGCCGAGTTGGAGGTTGAGCGGGGTGATCGCATCGCTTTCGTGGGGCCCAACGGGGCCGGCAAATCCACCCTGCTGCGCCTGATCATGGGGCTCGAGCAGCCCGATGGCGGCAACGCCCGCCTGGGGGAGCACAACGTGATCGCCGGCTATTTCGAGCAGAACCAGGCCGAGGCCCTCGATCTCTCGAAGACCGTGATCGACACCATCTTCGAGGTGGTGCCCGACTGGACCCAGACTCAGGTGCGCTCGCTGCTGGGGAGCTTCTGCTTCTCCAACGAGAGCGTGTTCAAGGAGGCCGGCAAGCTCTCCGGTGGGGAAAAGGCCCGCCTGGCCCTGGCCCTGATGCTTCTGAAACCCTGCAACCTGCTGGTGCTCGATGAGCCCACCAACCACCTCGACATTCCTGCCAAACAGATGCTCGAGGACGCCCTGATCGCCTACGACGGGGCGGCGTTGCTGGTGAGCCACGACCGCTACTTCATTTCACGGGTGGCCAACCGGATCGTGGAGATCCACGACGGTGAGCTGGTGCTCTACCGCGGCGACTACGCCTACTACCTGGAGAAGAAGGACGAGGAGGCCGCCGCGGCCCGGGCCGCCGCCGAGGAGCAAGCCCGGGCCGCCAAGCGCAATGCCGGCCGGGAACGGCAGCGGCAGAAACAGGCGGCACGGCGGACGCCAGGGGCCTGAGGCCCAGTTACGGAGACGGACACAAAACCCGAGGCCCTGTCGCAACGACTACGCAAGACTTCGAAACAGTTTGTAGTATTGGTCCAGCACGCCGTTCTCCGACTTCATCCATGACGGAACCTCTCGCCCTCTCCCTCGGCCAGCAGTTCGAGCTTGAGCGCATGAACCGGGCGATCGACGAAACGGCCGATCCGAAAGTGCTCCAGGGCATCGCCAAGCAACTGCTCCAGGCCTGGCAAAGCCAGAAAGCCGCCACCCAGTGGGTGATGCGCCAGCAGCTGGGCGCTCCTCCCACCCTCAGCCGCGGCTTCAGCCACCCCGCCGCCGGTCAGCCTTCGGCGGGCCCATGGGATCAGGCGGCCTGATCCCATGGGCGGCAACATTCAGCGGTTCGCCCCCATCTGCGAGGGCGTCACGTTCAGCCGCAGCATCTGACCCTGGCGGTTGACGCTGAGACTGAGCTGACCACCCACGCCGGCACGCTCCACGGCACCCACCAGCTGGGAGGGTTCGGTCACGGGCTGCCCGTCGGCGGCCACCACCACATCCCCTTGACGCAGACCCGCCCGCTGGGCCGGGCTGTTGCTGACCACTGAGGCCACGCGCACTCCTCGGTCCAGGCCAGTGCCGTCACCAGGTCGCACGGCATCCAGGCCGATGCCGATGACCGGATGGCTCACCGAGCCGGTGGCCACCAGCTGGCGAGCGATGTCGCGGGCCCGGTTGATCGGGATCGCGAAGCCCAGGCCAGCACCTGGGCCGGTGCGCACCAGGGTGTTGATGCCGATCACCTCCCCGTCGGCGTTGAGCAGCGGTCCGCCGGAGTTTCCGGGATTGATGGCGGCGTCGGTCTGGATCAGGTCCAGGCGCCGGTCGGTGATGCCCAGCTTGGCGGCGTTGCGGTTGAGGTTGCTGATGATCCCCATCGTCACGGTGTTGTCGAGGCCATAGGGGTTGCCCACGGCAATCGCCCATTCCCCAACCTCCAGGCGATCGGAATTGCCGAGGGGCGCAACCGGCCAGGAGCCCGAGCCCTCGATGCGAACCACGGCCAGATCGGTGAGCCGGTCCAGGCCCACCACGGTGCCGGGAACACGGCGGCCGTCCTGCAGCCCCACGGTCACCCGGTCGGACCGCTCCACCACATGGGCATTGGTGAGGATCAGACCGTCGGCCTGAAAGATGAACCCGCTGCCCTGACCCCGTTCGGTGCGCTGGGAGGGCCTGGAGGGCTGGGCCTGCTGCGGCAGGCCGAAGAACTGGCGGAAGATCGGATCATTGAGCAGGGAGCTGGGCACCCCGCGCTGGCCGGCCACTGCCACGGTGCGCTCGGTGTCGATGGTGACCACGGCGGGGCTGGTGCGGCGTACGGCGGCCGCAACGAACGACTGGCGGCCGAGAGACGCGGCCAGGGCCGGTGACGACGGGGAGGATGCGACCAGGCTGGCCGCGGAGGCGGAGGCGAAGGTTGAGGTGGGACCGGACGCAACGGGGGCCGGGGCCCGGCTGAGGCCGGCCACGAGCAGGGGCATCAGGAGCAGGGGAGCCCGAACAGAGGTCAGGAAACGGCTGGGTGACATAGCGGCAAACCGGTCTTGAACCCGGGAGATGGATTGACCGTAGGCAGACCGGAGGCGGCGACGACAGGGGAGCAGACCGGCCTTGCCATCGCCCACCGCCCGGGTCACAACTCTGTAGTATTTATTTAGAAATATTTCGAGCCATGGACACCTCCCGCCTGCTGCTGGCCTTCCTGGCCTTCGGCGCTGCCTGCACGACCCTCTGGGCCTGGATGCTGGCCACCACCGGCAGCAATTCCGACCCGGCCGAGCAATGATGGGGGCGCCGGCAGCGCATCCCGCCACCGCAGCGGGCCCGAGGCCATGAAAGCCCTTCTCTCCCAGATCTTTCCCATCCTCTACGGGGCCTGCTTCCTGGTGCTGCTCTGGCAGGCCTTCCGGGTGATGGGCCAGGGGTTCCGTGCCGCCTCCGGCACACCAGAAGGCATTCCCCAGCCCCCAAGTGGTGACCGCACTGGACGCCTGACCATCCACCCCGAGCTGCTCGATGCCGAAGGCCAGCTCACCCAGGAGGATCTGCTCACCGTGCGCTTCGGGGGCGATCAGGAGCGGTCCACTCCCCCCAGCGAGCCCAGCTGATCCAGCTCCGTCACCGCCACTGAATAGGCTCACTGGTGAGACCGTGAATTCAGGGAGACGTTCGGCTTGGATCAACGCACGCGAATCGTGGCAGCAGTGCTGCGCAATCTGAAGCTGCCGCCCCGCTTTCGCCTGAAGCTGGTCAAGGAGGATCCGGTGCGCCTTGAACTCAGCCTCACCCCCGCCTACGGCAAGGCTCCACTGCTGGTGGGCCTGCTGGAGTCCCAGGATCTGGTGGCCCGCCGCGACCGGGAGGGCCGCATTCCCCGCGACCTTCAGGGCACCTGGGACTGGACCGTGCGCCACGGCAAGGTGAGCACCGGCGGCTGGAATCCCTATCTCAAGGAGGCGCTGCAGACGATGTTTGAAACCGGACTGCCCGCCATCGTCTACGAAGAACTCACTGGGGAGGCCTATCACCCGGTGGATGGGGTGCGCCACGTGCGCTGAGCCAGGTGCGGGGTGCCATGACCCGTGACCCCCTGCCGATCGACCCCCTGCTTTCCAGGGTGAGGGCGGCCGTGCAACCACCGGGGTCCACCCTGCTGCTGCAGGCGCCACCTGGTGCCGGCAAGACCACCCGCGTTCCCGCCGCCATCCAGCCGGCGCTTGGCGGTCGGATCTGGATGCTGGAGCCCCGCCGTATCGCCGCCCGCACGGCCGCCCAGCGCCTGGCGGCCGAACTGGAGGAGCCGCTGGGGGGATTGGTCGGCTACAGCGTGCGTCTCGAGAGCCGCTGCAGCGCCGCCACCCGCATCGAGCTGCTCACCGAAGGGCTGTTCCTGCGGCGTCTGCAGGCCGATCCCGCCCTTGAGGGGGTGGACTGCGTCGTCTTCGACGAGTTCCACGAACGCAGTGCCGAGGCCGATCTGGCCCTGGCACTGGTGCGGCAGGTGCGCGACCTGCTGCGTCCCGACCTGCGTCTGGTGGTGATGTCGGCAACCCTGGCCCTCGACGCCCTGCACCGCCAGCTGCCGGACGCGGCCGTGCTGCGCAGCGAAGGCCGCTGCTTCCCCGTGGCGATCAGCCACCAACAGCCGCGCGCCGGAGAACCCCTGGAGCAGCAGGTGCTGCGGGCCCTGGAGCACCACTGGCTGGCCCGACGCGGGAGCGGCGAGAGCGTGCTGGTGTTTCTGCCCGGCCGGCGGGAGATCCTGCGCTGCGCGCAGGCCATCGGCGCCGCCGCCTGGAGTGCCGAGCTCGAGCTCACGCCCCTGCACGGCGACCTCAGCCTGGCGGAGCAGGGCTCGGCCATCGCCCCGGCCCGCTGCCCTGCCGGCAAGGTGGTGCTGGCCACCAGCATCGCCGAGAGCTCTCTCACCATCGCCGGCGTGAGCCTGGTGATCGACGCCGGCCTCAGCCGCCGCAACCGTTTCGATCCCTCCCGCGGGATGGATGGGCTGGTGACCCTGCCCGCCAGCCTGGCCAGCGCCGAGCAACGGGCGGGGCGGGCGGGGCGCCTGGCTCCCGGACGCTGTGTGCGCCTGTGGTCGGTGGCCGACCAGCGCCGGCGTCCGGCCCAGGATCCGCCCGAACTGCTCGAGAGCGACCCGTTGCCCCTGGCCCTGCACCTGGCCCGCTGGGGCGATCCCACCGGCACGGAGCTGGCCTGGATCGATCCCCCTCCGGCCGAGCCCCTGCTGCAGGCCCGCCGTTTGCTGCAGCAGCTGGGGGCTCTGGACCCAGCCGGCCAGCTGAGCCACCATGGCCGCGCCATGGCCGCCCTGGGCCTGCATCCACGGCTGGCCCATCTGCTGCTGGTGGGCCAGCGCCGGGGGCTGGGGCGGCTGGCCTGCGAGCTGGGCGTGCTGCTCAGCGAGCGGGATCCCCTGACGAGGGAGCAGGCGGGCTGCGATCTGCTGCGGCGGCTCGACTGGCTGCGGCGGCAATCCCCCCGCCATCCCATGCAGCAGCTGCGGCAACGGTTTCAGCAACAGCTGCAGCAGACATCCCCGGGCCAGGAGCCAGCCACAACGCACCCCCACACAGGCCGCCGGACAGACAGCGGCGATCGGGAAGCCGCCCTGCTGGTGGCCGAGGCCTACCCCGAGCGGCTGGCCCTGCCCCGCGCCGGCCAGAGCGGTCGGTTCCTCTTGCGCAGTGGCCAGGGAGCCATGCTCCATCCCCACGACCCCCTGGGGCAGCAGGACGCCCTGGCGGTGGCTGCCCTGGATGGGGAGGGTGCGGACGCCCGCATCCAGTTGGCCCTGCCTCTGTCGCTGCAGGAGCTGCGCCATCTGGCCGAGCAGCACGGCAGGGAAGCAACCGGCGCCCGTTGGGACAGCCAGGCCGGGCGGGTGCGCTGCGAGCGCAGCCTGCTGCTGGGGGCGCTGGTGCTGGAGCGCCGGCCCTGGAGGGATGCGGAACCGGAGCAGGTGCAGGCGGCCCTCCTGGAGGGGCTGCAGCGGCTGGGGCTGGAGGCCCTGCCCTGGACACCCGCCAGCCGCCAGTTGCAGCAACGCCTCTGCCTGGCGCACCGGCGCTGCGGCCAACCCTGGCCCGACCGCTCGGATGGGCTGCTGGCCGCCAACCTGGAGAGCTGGCTGGCCCCGCACCTGATCGGGCTGTCCAGCCTGGCGGAGGTGCGCCAGCTCGACCTGCGCGAAGCCCTCTGGGGCGAGCTGTCCTGGGAGCAGCGCCAGGAGCTGGAGCGGTTGCTGCCCAGCCGGCTGGCGCTGCCCTCAGGCCGCAGCGCGGCACTGGACTACAGCAGCGGCGAGCCCGTGCTGGCGGTGAAACTGCAGGAACTGTTCGGCTGCCGGCGGACGCCGGCTGTGCTGGAGGGAGTCCTGCCGCTGACGCTGCACCTGCTCACCCCAGCGGGCCGGGCGGCCGCCATCACCCAGGATCTGGCTGGGTTCTGGCAGCAGGGCTACGGTCAGGTGCGGCGCGAACTGCGGGGCCGCTACCCCAAGCACCCCTGGCCGGAGGACGGAGCCAGCGCCCAACCCACCCCCCACACCAAGGCCCGTCAGGGCCTGGCACGTCAGGCTCAGGCGCGACCATCGGCAGAGCCGAAGTGAGCGCTCCAGGGGAGTGAGCGCTACAGGATGGCCACGGTTCAGTCAAGCCACGAAACCACAACCCAAGGGCGGGGCGACTTTCGTCAACCCACCGCCAATCTTCTTTACAATTCGGACATCGCGGACCCGGGCCTGCCCGCCGGTCACCCCCATGGCCGTTTTCGGGCATCCCGTCAGCGAGTGACTTCACAACCACATCCGCTTCCCCATTCAGCCATGTCTGACGCTTCCCAACCCCGCTTCGGCTTCGTGAACTTCGCCGAAACCTGGAATGGCCGCCTGGCCATGATGGGTTTCGTGATCGGCCTGGCCACCGAGCTGCTCACCGGCCAGGGCATCCTCTCCCAGATCGGCCTGGGCTGAGCTCACGCCATCGCCAACCGCCCCGAAGCCTCTCCGGGCTCCGGGGCCTCAGGGCGTGGGGGACACTGGATGGCGGAATCTGCATTCCCCACCCCTGTCCCTCACGCCATTGTTGTCGCTTGAGTTGGCCGTCTTGAATCGTGCGTATTGAGTTGGCCTTTTTGAGTTGGCCTTTTTGAGTTGGTTGGTGCCGCTGTCATGGTGAGGACCCGCTGATCACGCCGCAGCGCCATGCCTGAATTGCCACTGCAGCGCTACAGCGTCAGCACTCTCAACAGGGCCGTGGCCAGCCTCCTGGATCGGGGATTTGCCCCCCGCTTCCTGCTCGATGCCACCGTCAGCCGTCCCCAGCTGAAGAAGGGTCACCTGTGGATGACCCTGGTCGACGAGACCGCCTCGATCTCGGCGGTGGTCTGGTCGAGCCAGCTCGCCAAACTCGCCTTTCAGCCTGCTGAGGGCGATGGGGTGGTGGTGGTGGGCAAGCTCAACTTCTGGGCCACCCGCGCCAGCCTCTGCGTGCAGGTGCTCGACCTGCGGCCCAGTCTCTCCAGTGTGCTGCGGCGGTTCGAGCGGGTGCGCGATCGACTGGCCCCCGAGGGTCTGTTCGAGCCGGAGCGCAAGCGCCCCCTGCCGGCCACCCCAGGCTGCATCGCCCTGCTCACGAGCGCACCCAGCTCAGCCCTGGCCGACATGCTGCGCACCGCAGCCGAACGCTGGCCTGCCACCCGGATGATCGTGGTACCGATCCCGGTGCAGGGCAACGTGGAGGAGCAGATCGCCACCACCCTGGAACGCCTGAGCAGCAGGGCGCCAGCGCTTGGGGTGGAAGCCATCGTGCTGGCCCGCGGCGGCGGCAGCCGCGAGGATCTGGCCGTCTTTGACGGCGAGCGGCTGGCACGCGCCATCGCCGCCTGCACGCTGCCGGTGGTGAGCGGCATCGGTCACGAGGACGACACCACGATTGCCGATCTGGTGGCCGACCTGCGGGCCGCGACGCCCACCGCAGCGCTTGTGGCCCTGCTCCCGGATCGCCGCCAGTCCAGGACAGCGCTCCAGCAGCTGCGACGCCATCTGGGCCAGCTGCTGGGACTACGGCTGCAGGGCGAACGCCAGCGGCTGGGGCGGCTGCAGGAACGGCTGGCCCAGCTGCATCCACGTACCCAGCTGGAGCAGCGCCGGCAGGATCTGCAGCGCAGCCGGCTGCTGCTGCAGGCACTCTCCCCGCAGCATGCGCTGGAAAGGGGGTTCTGTCTGCTGCGCACGGCCGGCCGCCAGCTGATCCGCAGCGCCGCAGAGCTTCGGCCCGGCGAGGCTGTGCAGCTGCAGCTCGCCGACGGGCAGGCCGATGCCGAGATCCGGCAGGTGCAGCGGCAGGGGAGGACACCCAGGCAGCCCGTCCCTGTGCGCCAGAGTCGGGCGCAGTCCGCCGGAGAGGCCGGCGCCGGATGAACCATGGCCAGAAAGACCAGCTCTGCCCACGACCCTGGCAACCCTTTTGAACCCTCGCCGGACGGCGGGGCCGAGGGTGGTGCCGAAGACCTGAGCTACAACCAGGCCCACGCCGCCCTGGAACTGGTGCTGGCGGAGCTGCAGGCCAATGACCTTGACGTGGAGGCCATGGCCGGCCTGTACCGGCGGGGACAGGCCTACGCCCAGCGCTGCGAGGCCATTCTCGATCAGGTGGAGCAGGAGGTGCTGATCTGGGATGGCCTCCACGATCCCGAGGCGCCGGCCCGGCCCCCTGACGAGCCTCTGTCCACGGCCCCCCACCACACCCCCAGTTGAACGCCATGACCTTCTCGTCCCAACCCCTGCCGCCACATGGAGGCCGGGCCAACACCTGGCTGCAAGGGCTGTACCTGGCCCTGGCGGTGGCCGGTGCCGTGCTGCCCTGGATGGCCAATCTGGAGTTCATCCGCAGCAGCAGCGGCTCCAGTTTCGACCTGGGACTGTTCGTGCAGATGGCTGCCGCCAACCCGGCTGCAGCATCCCTTTCCCGCGACCTGGCCATCGGCGCCACCGCCGTTCTGATCTGGATCGTTCAGGAGAGTCGCCGGCTGCAGATGCGCGGCCTGCCATGGGTGCTGCTGTGCTGCGTCACGGTCGCCTTCGCCTGTGGCGCCCCCCTGTTCCTGTATCTGCGGGAACGGCGACTGGCGGAGCTGGCGCAGCACAGCGACATGCCAAGCGCGATGGCAGGCGCACAGGGCACGGCAGCCGAAGGCTGAGACGGATTCAGGCCCCTTGATCGGTGACTTCAACCACATCCACATCGATAGTCACCTCTGAAGCCGGCATCTCCGGGGAGGAGGGGCTGTCGGTGGAGACAGCGGATGGGGCCGCGAAAGGGGTGCCGCAGGCCGGGCAGACCTCGGTGCCGAGGCTGGTGAATCCGCAGGCAGAGCAGGTGCGCAGACGGCGCCTGAGCAGTTGCCAACCGACCAAACCAGCCGCGCCGACCAGCAGAGGCAACAGCAGCAGCAACAGCGTCAGTCCCCCCAGCAGATCCAGCAGGAAACGTCCGGCTGGCCCGGGGGCCAGCAGCAGCACAAGCGCCAACAGGATCCAGGGCCAGGGGATCTGCCGTTGCATGCTCAGGAACCGTGGCCTCGGTGTCCATCCTGACGCCTGCTCGTCGCAATGGAGAGGCACTGGCCGTAGTAGACGATCGCGCCCACCATCCACACCCACAGGCTGAACACCAGCACCCCCCCGACGACTCCGTAGGCCTGGAAGCGTTCACCAAGAAGGAAGAGGATGCGCCCCAAGAGCTGATTGAGCAGGGTGAGCACCAGGGCGATGAACGCGGCCCCCGGAAGGAGGAGGGTCCAGCCCACATGGCGTGACGGCAGAAACCAGAGCAGAAGCTGGGCGGCCATAAAGGACAGGGCCAGCGACACGACCACATCGACGCTGGCGTTCACAGGCTGTTGCCAGCCCTGAATGAACGGCAATTGGGTGCTGATCCACTGCTTGACGCTGGTGGGTGCCTGGATAGGCACGCGCGAGACGCGTTGATCAAGGATGAACAAGAGTGAGAACAGCGCCAACAGGGCCATCGCCCTCAGGCGCAGCTGAACCTGCTGGCGGATTGGCCGAAACCAGGACTGCTTGCCGTCGTGGGGATCACCGCGCCACCAGAGGCGATCAGCGCCACGACTGAGGGCAAGAAAGGCATTGCTGGCCGTGAACACCAGCACCACCAGGCCGAGAACCCCGGCACCACCGCTCTGACGGATGAACCCTTCCAGGGCTCGCTCCAGCACAGGCAAGAACTGGGCAGGCAAGTAGGCGAGTAACGACTCGCGAACCTGGCCCGCCATATCCAGGTCACGACCAAGGATCCAGGCGATGAATGACAGCGCAATCAGCAGTATCGGCAGCAGCGACTGCAAGGTGTAATAGGCGAACGCGGCGCTCAGATCAGCGCAGCCCTCACGATTCCAGAGCTTCAGCGCTCGCCAGAAGGGTTTGGCCACCGCCGGCAGTGATCGGATGGCCCGCTTCACGAGGGGATCACAGCGTCCTCATGGCACGCTAATCATCTCTTGC
>JAWOBH010000018.1:0-5992 GCA_046498125.1 Prochlorococcaceae cyanobacterium
GCTTCGCCGACGCCGTGGTGCGCCACTTCGGCGGCTGATCGGGCAGCCGGGAGCCAGACTGCTCCCATGAACGCCTCCGGCTCCCCAGGCCTTCCCGCCGTCGGGTCGGCCACCGACCCCTGCGTGCACTGCGGCTTCTGCCTGCCCAGCTGCGCCAGCTACCGGGTGCTGGGCACGGAGATGGATTCGCCCCGGGGCCGCATCCATGCCCTCAAGGCGATCGAGGCCGGCGAGCTAGCGCTGGATGCCACCCTGGCCGGCCATTTCGACAGCTGCCTGGGCTGCCTGGCCTGCGTCACCGCCTGCCCCTCGGGGGTGCGCTACGACCAGCTGATCGAGGCCACTCGCCCGAAGCTCAACGCGCCGGAGCTGCGCACGCCGGCCCAGCGGGCCTTCCGCCGCTTGCTGTTCGCCCTGCTGCCCTATCCACAGCGGTTGCGGGCGGTGCTCACACCCCTGCGGGCCTACGCCGGCACACCGCTGCAGGCCCTGGCCAGGCGCAGCGGCCTCACCCGCCTGTTCGGGCCCCAGCTGGAGGCGATGGAGCGGCTGCTGCCGCCCCTGGCCCCGGAGGCCTTCCGCGACGACTTCCCCCAGGTGGTGCCGGCCCAGGGGCCGCGGCGGGCCCGGGTGGGGCTGGTGCTGGGCTGTGTGCAGCGGCTGTTTGATCCGGCGGTGAACCGGGCGGCGGTGGAGGTGCTGAGCGCCAACGGCATCGAGGTGGTGATCCCCAGGGAACAGGGCTGCTGCGGCGCCGCCACCCACCACCAGGGGGAACTGGAGCAGACGCGGGAGCTGGCCAGCGCCCTGGTGGAGAGCTTCGCGGGTGTAGGGCCGCTGGATGCGGTGCTGGTGGCGGCCTCGGGCTGCGGCCACACGCTCAAGCACTACGGCACGATCCTGGCGGAGCAGCCGGACTGGGCCGGGCGCGGCGTGGGCTTCGCGGCCCAGGTGCGGGATGCCCACGAGTTCCTGGCGCGGCGGGGGCTGAGCAAGGCATTCCAGGCCCGGCTGGCGCCCCTGCGCCATGCCGACGGCACGCCGGCCTGTGCCGAACGGCCCCTGGCGGTGGCGTACCACGACGCCTGCCACATGCTCCACGGCCAGGGCATCCGCGAGCAGCCGCGCCAGCTGCTGCGCCTGATCCCCCACCTGCGCCTGAAGGAGGCGGTGGAGGCGGGCGTGTGCTGCGGCAGCGCCGGCATCTACAACCTGGTGCAGCCCCATGAGGCGGCGGAGCTGGGGCGGATCAAGGCGACCGACCTGGCGGGCACCGGCGCCGAGCTGGCGGTGAGCGCCAACATCGGCTGCACGCTGCAGATCCGCCAGCACATGGCGGAGCAGGAGCGGCCTCTGCCGGTGCTGCATCCGCTGGAGCTGCTGCAGCGCAGCTGGCAGGCCGGAGCGGAGAGCAGCCGATGAGCCGCGACGCACCCAACCTGGCGGTGCTGATCGATTCCGACAACGCCCAGGCGTCGGTGATCAGCGACCTGCTCACCGAGGTGGCCCAGGTGGGCACTGCCTCGGTGA
Source organism: Prochlorococcaceae cyanobacterium (assembly GCA_046498125.1). Lineage (GTDB taxonomy): Bacteria > Cyanobacteriota > Cyanobacteriia > PCC-6307 > Cyanobiaceae > NIES-981. Next base: position 1,531 of record JAWOBH010000018.1, read on the forward strand.
AGCGGGCCTACGGCGACTGGACCACGCCCCAGCTGGGCAGCTGGAAGGAGGTGCTGAATGTGCACGCGATCGTGCCGGTGCAGCAGTTCAGCTACACCAGCGGCAAGAACGCCACCGATTCGGCCCTGATCATCGACGCCATGGACCTGATGCACGGCGGCCGGGTGGATGGCTTCTGCCTGGTGTCGTCGGACAGCGACTTCACGCGCCTGGCCACGCGGATCCGCGAACAGGGGCTGATGGTGATCGGCTTCGGGGAACGCAAGACCCCGAAGGCATTCGTGGCCGCCTGCGACCGCTTCCTCTACACCGACATCCTCAAACGGGGCGGCGGCGGTTCCGGCGGCGGCGGCCGGCGCTCAGCCAGCGACAGCGGGGACGACAGCGCCCCACCCCTGAAGCCCTTTCTATCCGAGGCGATCACGGCCGTGACCCAGGACGACGGCTGGGCGCCCCTGGGCATGGTGGGCAGCCTGCTGCAGAAGAACGACCCCTCCTTCGACGCCCGCAACTACGGCTTCCGCAAACTCAGCGAACTGGTGAAGGGCCAGCCCTACCTCACCGTGAAGGAAGTGCCGATGAGCCCGGGCAGCCAGCAGATGCACCTGTTCGTCCAGCTGCGCGGGGGGTGATGGCAGCAGCTGGAATGGTTGGCGCCCTGGCACAGCAGCCAGCCTCAGCCGCGAGGATGGCGGTCGTTCTTCGTTCCGCCCGCGTCCGTGCTCCTCTCTCTTGGCTGCCGGCTGGAGCTGCAGTGTGAGGCGCCCACCCCGGTGCTCACCCTGGTGCGTCCCCACCTCGGGCTGTTGTCGGATCTGCAGGCCCCCGAGCGGGTGGAGCTGAATCCCGATCGCACCCTGGAGGCGCTCACCGATCGCAGCGGCAACCGCTGGAGCCGCATGGTGGCCCCCAGCGGCGTCACCCACTTCCACTACGCCACCTCCATCACCTGCCCCGAAAGCCCCGATCCCGTGGAACCCTCGGCCCCCCAGTGCCCGGTGCAGTCTCTGCCGATCGACACCTACCCCTTCCTCACCGCCAGCGCCTACTGCGACACCCCGGCCTTGATGACCCTGGCCTGGCAGCAGTTCGGCGCGGTTCTCGCCGGCTGGCCCCGGGTGCAGGCGATCTGCGACTGGGTGCATGAACGCATCCGCTTTGATTACCAGGCCGTGGCGCCCCACAAAACCGCCAGCCATACCCTCGCCGACGGGGCCGGGGTGTGCCGCGACTTCGCCCACCTGGCCATCAGCCTCTGCCGCTGCCTCAACATCCCCGCCCGCTACTGCACCGGCTACCTCGGCTACACCGGCATCCCGGTGGGTGCGGCACCGGTGGATTTCTCCGCCTGGTTCGAGGCCTTCCTGGGCGATCGCTGGTATGTCTTCGATGCCCGCCACAACATCCCGCGTCGCGGCCGGGTGCTGATCGCCCGCGGCCGCGACGCCGGCGATGTGCCCTTCCTGCTCTCCTTCGGCGAGCACCAGCTGCTGCGCTTCGAGGTGATCACCGAAGAGATCGCCGTGCCGCAAGCCTTGCCCGCCTAAGGCAGCGGATGAGCGGAGCCATCCGGCGCCCTCCGATCCTCCAGCCAGTAAGTGGTCATGGCGCCGAGACCCTTAAGTGCCACCGGGCCCCGCTCTTCCAGCCGGTAGTGGCCCCGAAGCCTCCGGGCCAAGGCCCCGCTCACCTGGATCCGCCCAGGCAGGCCGTGGCTCTCCAGGCGGCTGGCGACGTTCACGGTCTCGCCCCAGAGGTCGTAGATGAACTTCTTGCTGCCGATCACGCCGGCCACCACCGGGCCGCAGTGCATGCCAATGCGCAGGTCCAGCCGTTCGGCCTCCGGTACCTGGAAGCTCCGGGTCCACTCCTGCATGTCCAGCGCCATGGCAGCGATCGCATCGGCGTGGTGCTCGCAGGCAGCCGGCACCCCGCCCACCACCATGTAGTTGTCGCCGATCGTCTTGATCTTCTCCAGGCCATGCCGCTCGCACAGCTGGTCGAAGGCGGTGAACACCTGATTGAGCAGATTCACCAGGGCATGGCACGAGAGGCGCGTCGACAGCTCGGTGAAGCCCACGATGTCGGCGAACAGGACGCTCACATCCCTGTGGGTTTCAGCGATGGTCCTCCGGCCCCGTTTCATCTGCTCCGCGATCGGCGCCGGCAGGATGTTCAGCAGTAGGTGCTCGGCCCGGTCGCGCTCAGCCTGGGCGCGGCGCTCGGCGGCAAAACGCCGCTCCATCTCCGCCGCTGTGCGCAGAAAGGAGTGGTTGAAAGCCTCCTCCACCTCCCCCACCTCATCCGGTCGCCCCGGGGGCAGAAGGAAGCGCCCCGGATCGCCGGCGTCCCCCTCGGCTAAGGCCGCACCCGCCAGCACCAGGCGATCGCGCAGGGTGAGGATGGGGCCGATCACCAGCCGGTGCACCACCAGCATCGTGATCAGAGTGAGGAAGGCCGCGATCCCCAGCACGATCAGGGCGATGTTGAGAACGTAGCTGCGCAATCCGGCACGGATGCCGCCGGCGTCATGGCGGATCACCAGCAGCTGGTCGCCAGGCAGGCTGTCGCCGCCCCAGGCGGCGTCGTAGGCGTTGCTCAGCACATACCACCGGCCTGATGCGGCATCGCGCTCGGTCATCGCGGCAGAGAGCTGCGGCATCGCTCCGAAGCCCCCCAGCAGCTCACCGGTGGATTCGCGGAACAGAGCTGCCCCCTCGATGGCCTTCACCATCGCCGGCCGCTGAAGGCCACGCACCGCGTCGAGCAGCTCGTCCGATGAGCCCGCCTGACCGTTCGCCACCAGCCATTCGAGCTTGGCGTTGGTGACCTCGCGCAGCTGCTGCCCCAGCCGATCGGCCTGCCGCAGCACCGACGGCACGAGCACGACCCCCTCCACCACGAGGAAGTTGAGAAAGATCCAGAGGGCTATCCGCCGCGATAACCGCGCCCGGACCATGGCAGGCAGCCGCACGGGAGCCGCGCAGAGGACAGAAAAGGTCTACAGGCGAGCGCCGGGATCGGATGCTCGCCGGGAACTGCTCCGGTTCCGGCGATCAGCGGCGCCTCCTGCGGCGGGGCCGGCCGGCTCCGACGGCGACGGGTGCTGGCTCGCTCCCCCCCGAATCGAAGGGCTGCCCCCGGGAGCCCGGCCATGCCACCGTCAACTCTTCTGCTGAGCAGCGCCCAGGCCCTGGTGCTGAGCGCCCTGCTGCTGAGCGGCAGCGGCTGCGCGCGGGCTCAGCCTCCCGAGGCCCGTCCCGGCGAGGCCGCTCCGGTGCAGCCCGCCGAGGGCTTCGGCCAGACGGTGCTGCTGCGGGGCCTGGAGCATCCCTGGGGGCTGGCCTGGCTGCCGGACGGCAGCCTGCTGATCAGCGAGCGGCCCGGCCGGCTGCGGATCGTTCGCGATGGCGTGCTCGATCCCCAGCCGGTCGCCGGTGTGCCCGAGGTGCTGGCGGCCGGGCAGGGCGGCCCGCTGGATGTGAGCGTGCACCCGCGCTTCGCCGAGAACCGCTGGCTCTATCTCACCTACGCCGCCGGTACCCCGGAGGCGAACCACACCCGCCTGGCCCGGGCCCGCTTCGACGGCCGCGCCCTCACCGACCTGGAGGTGCTGTTCGAGGTGCCCCAGCACAAGCGGGGTGGCCAGCACTTCGGCTCCCGCCTGCTCTGGCTGGGCGATGGCACCCTGCTGGTGGCGATCGGTGACGGCGGCAACCCGCCCCTGCAGCTCGACGGCGCCCTGATCCGCGAACAGGCCCAGAACCCCGCCAGTGCCCTGGGCAAGATTCTGCGACTGAATGACGACGGCAGCATCCCAGCCGACAACCCCTTCAAGGACCAGCCCGGCAGCCATCCCGCCCTCTGGAGCCTGGGCCACCGCAACATCCAGGGGCTGACCCACGACCCGGAGCGCAACCGCGTGTGGGCGAGCGAGCACGGCGCCCGCGGCGGCGATGAGCTCAACCTGGTGAAGCGCGGCGCCAACTACGGCTGGCCCCTGGTCACCCACAGCCGTGAATACAGCGGGCCGGAGATCACCAGCAGGCGCTCGGCCCCGGGCATGGTGGATCCCCGCCGGGTCTGGACTCCCGCCATCGCCCCCTCCGGTCTGGCTGCGGCCAGTGGCCGGACGGTGCCCGGCTGGCGCGATCAGCTGTTCGCCGGCGGGCTCGTGTCGGCCGCGGTCCACCGGCTACACCTCGATGCCGAGGGGCGGGTGGTGCGGGAGCAGACGATCCCGATCGGCAGCCGCGTGCGCGACGTGCGCGAGGGCCCCGATGGCTTCCTGTATGTGCTCACCGACAGCCCCGGCGACGGCCAGCTGATCCGCCTGGAGCCGGAGGGCAGCGCACCATGAGCGCCTTCCGGATGCTGGAGCTGCTGGTGCTGCTCGCGGTGCTGGCCGGCCTGGTGGGCCTGCTGCGGCACCGCAACCTGTTCCTCAAGGTGCTGGCGATGG
>JAWOBH010000317.1:0-6069 GCA_046498125.1 Prochlorococcaceae cyanobacterium
AGCTTCAGGCGCTGCCGTTCGGCCTCCAGCTCCTGCTCCCGCTGGCGCCGCTCGGCCTCGGCCTTGCGCTGCTGCTCCTGCTGATCCAGGGCACCGAGATCGCCGCGGATCGGGCGGGGTTGCTCCCCCAGCTTCAGCCGCAGGCTCTCCAGGGTGGCGCCGGGAAACTCCTTCATCCGGAACGACTCCACCAGCTGCCCCTGCTGGGGCAGCTCCAGCTTCATCAGACGCTGCACCGCGCCGTAGCCGAGTCCGAAGCAGAAGCCGGCCAGCAGCGGAATCTGCCAGCGCTGCAACACCGGGGACCTGGACGAGCGAACCGGGGCGGGATTCACCATCACGGGAGATTAGGTGGTGTAGTCGGCGTTGATGCGCACGTACTGATCGGAGAGATCGCAACCCCAGGCCACCCCCTGGCCAGGGCCGTCGCCCACCCGCAGGTGGATCAGCACCGTGTCGCCGCCGGGGCCGCTGCCGCCCAGGTAGGCGCCGGCGGCGCGCTCGCGCAGGTAGGCGGAGGCGGCCGGCCGATCGAAGGGCAGGGGCTCACCGGCGGCCATCAGCTGGTGCTCGCCCAGCCACAGGGCCACGGCCGCCGGATCAAAGGCCACGCCCGCCCGGCCGGCGGCGGCCACGATGCGGCCCCAGTTGGGGTCGCGGCCGTGCACGGCGCATTTCACCAGCGACGAACCGCACACGGTGCGGGCCATGGCGCGGGCGCCGGCCTCATCGGCGGCCCCCTGCACCCGCACCTCGATCAGGCAGGTGGCGCCCTCGCCGTCGCGGGAAATCGCCCGGGCCAGATGCTGCGACACCGCCGTCAGGCCGGCCTCCAGCGCGTCCAGGTGCTCGGGGCTCAGGGGCTCGCCGGCTGCAAAGGCCAGGAACGTGTCGTTGGTGCTGGTGTCGCCGTCCACCGTGATCGCGTTGAAGGAGCGATCCACCGCCCGCCGCACCATCGCCTGCCAGAGCTCAGCCGGCACGCCGGCATCGCAGCTGAGATAGCCCAGCATCGTGGCCATGTCCGGGTGGATCATCCCGGAGCCCTTGGCCATGCCGCCGATGCGAACGGTGCGGCCACCCAGCCTGGCTTCCAGGGCGATCTGCTTCTCCACCAGATCGGTGGTGAGGATCGCCCGGGCTGCCGCCGGGCCTCCGTCGGAGCTGAGGGCAGCCACCAGGGGATCGAGGCCCGCCACCAGGGTGTCCATCGGAATCGGCACGCCGATCACGCCGGTGGAACAGATCAGCACCTCCTGCGGCTGCAGGCCCAGGCACTCGGCTGTGGCCTCGGTGGCGATCAGGCTGTCGGCCAGACCCCGCTCACCCGTGCAGGCATTGGCCTGGCCTGAATTGATCAGCACGGCCCGGGCGCGGCCGCCCCTGGCCCGCAGGCGCTCGGCGCAGAGATCCACGCAGGCGGCCCGCACCAGCGACGTGGTGAAGGTGCCGGCGCACACCGCTCCATCCGGGGCCAGCAGCAGGGCCAGATCGGGGTTGCCGGAGGGCTTGAGGCCGGCGGTGACGGCCGCCGCCCGGAAGCCGGCCGGGGCGGTGATGCCACCGGGGATCGGATGCCAGGAGAGGGTCAAGGGGCAGCGGCCACTGGGGCCATCCTGAAGCGCAGGCGAACCGCCTCACCGCTGCCCAGACTGAGGTTGCCCAGACTGAGCCGGCAGCGACTGGGGCAGTGGAGCAGCCGATGGATGCAGATGCCCCACTGGAGCGGCAGCTCGATCTGGAGCGCTCTCCCCTCAACGGGCCCGATGCCGGGCCCAACACGGAGCTGGATGCGGGGCTCGACAGGGTGGCGGTGGCGATCTGCCGGCGGCTGGCCGGGGTGTTGTTCCCCTGGGACATCACCCGCTCCCTGGAGCTGGCCCTGCTCAAGACCTTCTGCCTGCCCTCGATCTCCGGGCTGCTCAGCCGCACGGGCGAATTCGGCCAGCGGCCGCGCAAGCGCTACGACGACACCGGCCTGATGGTGGCCGAGCTGCTGCGCCACGGTCCCGACAGCCCGGCCGGCGCGGCGGTGATCAGCCGCATGAACCGCATCCACGGCACCTACGCGATCAGCAACGACGACTTCCTCTACGTGCTCAGCACCTTCGTGGCCGAGCCGATCCGCTGGCTGGAGCGCTACGGCTGGCGGCCCCTGCAGCCGGCCGAGCAGCAGGCGCTGTTCCGCTTCTGGCGCCATGTGGGCGGGCGCATGGGGATCACGGCCATTCCCACCACCCTGCAGGCCCTGCTGGCCCTCAACGCGCGGGTGGAAGGGCAGCAGTTCCGGCCCGCCGCCAGCAACCGGAGCGTGACCGAGGCCACCCTGGCGATGCTGCTGGACGACTGGCCGGCGCCGCTGCGGCCGGCTCTGCGCCGGCTGCTGCAGGCGGTGGTGGAGCCGGAGCTGGCCCAGCCCCTGGGCTGGCCCGTGCCCCCCGCAGCGCTGCGCAGCCTGGTGCGGGCCGGCCTGCGGCTGCGCAGCCGGCTGCTGAACATCCGGCAGCGGCTGCGGCCGCCCCGGGGCAGCCGCTTCTACTCGCAGCGTCCCACCCCCAGCTACGGCAGCAGCTTCCGGCTCGAGCAGCTGGGGCCGCCCGCCATGCTGCAGCGCCTCAATCGCCCCCGCTGGACAGGTCGCCAGCGCCGCATCGGCCTCACCGGCGGCATCGCCAGCGGCAAGAGCAGCGTGGGGGCGCGGCTGACGGCCCAAGGCCTGCCAGTGCTCGATGCCGATGCCTACGCCCGGCAGGCCCTGGCGCCGGGCGGCGCGGCAACGTCCGCGGTGCTGGCCCGCTACGGGGAGCGGGCGGCGGGCGGCGCACCGGCGACCATCGACCGGGCCGCCCTGGGCCGGATCGTGTTTGCCGACCCGCTCGAGCGCCAGTGGCTGGAGCGGCTGGTGCACCCGATCGTGCGCGCCCGCTTCGATGCGGAGCTGCAGCGGCTGGCGGCGGAGCCGGTGGTGGTGCTGATGATCCCGCTGCTGTTCGAGGCGGGGCTGGAGGAGCTCTGCAGCGAGGTGTGGCTGGTGGACTGTGACGAGAGCCAGCAGCTGCAGCGGTTGATGGCCCGCGATGGCCTCAGCGAAGGCGACGCCCGCGCCCGCATCGCCGCCCAGTGGCCGCTGGCGCGCAAGCGCCCCCTGGCCGACCGGCTGATCGACAACCGGGGCGGACCCGATCAGCTGGCGCAGGAGATGGAGGGGGCGCTCAGGGGCGGGGCAGGCGAGGTCGGGGCTAGAGCCCCTTGAAGGGCTGGATCAGCAGCGCCACCGCCAGGCTCACTACCAGCCCAAGCGCCGCCTTGGCCAGATCGCGGCCCAGCACCGCCCCCACCTCGGCCACCGGGCGGTGCTGCAGGCGCAGCAGCAGGCCCAGCTCGCGGCCGGCCAGCAGGCCCAGGAACACCCATGTGGTGCTGAGGGGAGTGGGACTGAACCGGGCCAGGGCCAGCAGCAGCGCCCCGAACAGCAGGTCGATCAGGGTGGCGGAGCGCAGGTGGATGGTGTTGACCTTGCCGCGCACCACCTGCTGGATCGGCCCCCCGCCCCAGGCCACCAGGGCACACAGCCCGGCGCCGAGCGCAGCGGCCGAGAGCCCCAGCTGCCCGGCACCGAGCTGGCGGGGCAGCAGCACGAAGATGTTGGCCAGATCGTGCACCAGCCACTGACTCCAGAGCCAGGCGGTGGACAGCCACTGCAGCACCAGCCACAAGGGAGTATCCACAGCCCCACCTCGATCGACGCTGAGCTGACCGTCCAGCAAGGGCCGCTCCAGCAGCCACAGCAAGGCCCCGTAGAGCAGCAGCGCAGAGGCGAAGGCCAGGCCGTAGCCCGCCAGCGAACGCAGCAGCACCGGCCCCGCGTTGGCGGGGGCGATGGCGGTGAGCAGCAGCACCGAGGTGCTCACCGGCGCGCCCCAGCGGGTGAGCAGCAGCACCACCAGGGGCGGCAGCAGGTCGATCCAGCCGATGGCCTCCGGCAGGGGGAACTGGGCCAGTCGCCCCCAGGCCGGATCGCCGCCGTTGAGCCACCAGCCCACCCCGAGCACCACGGCCGTGAGGCCCACCAGGAACGCCATCTGGGCCGCCAGCGGCGTGCGCCCGCGGTTGCTGCTCAGAAATGTGCCCAGGGTCTGCAGGGAGTCGTTGCCGACCACGGCCGCCGCGGCCAGCAGGAAGGCCGCGGCCTGAATCCAGCTCAGCTCCATGGCCGGCCCCAGCCGCTGCGGGCCGGGGAACTCAGCCCTTCAGCTTCTGGCTGAGGATCTGATTGGCCAGTTTGGGGTCGGCCTTGCCGCCCGTTCGCTTCATCAGCTGGCCCACGAAGAAGCCCTGCAGCTTGGTCTTGCCGCCACGGAAGGCCTCCACCTCGCCGGGGTGGGCCGCCAGCAGCTCCGCCACGATCGCCGTGATCGCGGCCGGATCGCTGATCATGCCGAGGCCGCGCTGCTCCACAATCGCCCTGGGTGAGCCGCCCTGCTCCAGCAGCTCGGGGAGGATCTCCTTGGCGATCTTGCCGCTGATCACCCCGCCCTCGATCATCGCCACCATCTCGGCCAGCTGCTCGGGCCGGAAGGGGAGCTCGGCGTAGCTGAGGCGGTTGGCGTTCACATGGGCGGCGATGTCGCCGCTGATCCAGTTGGCGGCGGTCTTGGGATCGGCGCCGGCAGCCACCACGGCCTCGAAGTAGTCGGCCATGGGCCGCTCGTCGGTGAGCACGCGGGCGTCGTAGGGCGACAGGCCCAGCTGCTCGGCGTAGCGGTGACGCTTGGCGGCCGGCAGCTCCGGCAGCTCGGAGCGCCAGGCCTCCCGCCGGGCCTCACTCACCTCGATCGGTCCCAGGTCGGGCTCGGGGAAGTAGCGATAGTCGCTGCTGCCTTCCTTGGAGCGCATGCTCTTGGTGATCTGCTTGCCCTCATCCCACAGGCGCGTTTCCTGCCGCACCGGTTCGCCGGCCTCATAGGCCTTGATCTGGCGCTGGATCTCGAAATCGATCGCCTTCTGGATGGCGGAGAACGAGTTCATGTTCTTGATCTCCACCTTCGTGCCGAAGGGGGCATCAGGGCCGCGCCGCACCGAGATGTTGACGTCACAGCGCAGGGAGCCCTCCTGCATGTTGCCGTCGCTCACGCCCAGGTAGCGCATGATCCGGCGGATCTCGGAGGCATATTCCGCCGCTTCCCGCCCGGTGCGCAGATCGGGCTTGCTGACGATCTCGGCCAGGGCCACGCCCGCCCGGTTGTAGTCCACCAGGGAATGGGTGGAGCCGGCCAGGCGGTCGCTGCCGGCGTGCACCAGCTTGCCGGCGTCCTCCTCCATGTGCAGGCGCTCGATGCCGATGCTTTTCAGGTAGGTGTCCTTGCCCTTTTCGGCCACCTCCACCTCGATCCAGCCGTCCTGGGCGATGGGTTCGTCGTACTGGGAGATCTGGTAGTTCTTGGGCAGATCGGGATAGAAATACTGCTTACGGTCGAACTTGCTGTGCTCGGCGATGTGCAGATTGAGGGCAAGCGCCGCCTTCACCGCATACTCGAGCACCTTCTCGTTGAGCACCGGCAGGGTGCCCGGCAGGCCGCACACCACCGGATCGATGTGGGTGTTGGGGTCGTCGCCGAAGGCGGTGGAGGCGGCGGTGAAGATCTTGCTGGCGGTGCCCAGCTGCACATGGGTCTCGAGACCGATCACGGCCTCCCAGTCGCCCTGCCCTGCCATGCCCGTTGCGAGTGCACCAGGACTGATCCTATGGACCGGCCCGCCGCAGCGTCCGCCGGGGCCCCACCGTCAGGGACGCTCAGCGGGCAGGACGCAGCTCCCGTTCCTGGCCACCGCCACCGCCACCGCCGCCGTTGCCGCCGCCGTTGCCGGAGCCTCCCAGGCCGAAGCCGAACCCGAAGGAGAACCCGGTGTTATACTGGAACCCGGTCAGCAAATTATTATTTATTCGGATGGAATCAGCGAGCCCCAAAATGCCGAGGGCGATCTTTATGAGGAGGTCCGTCTTAAGGATTGGCTGCTTGAACACCCCGACTGTACCCCTCAAGAAACTATTGAATTGCTTATTGAGGA
>JAWOBH010000074.1:0-3963 GCA_046498125.1 Prochlorococcaceae cyanobacterium
CGGGAGCCGGCGCTGCTGCACCAGCTGCTGGGCCATCTGGCCGATGCGATCGCCACCTACGTGCGCTACCAGATCGACTCGGGCGCCCAGGTGGTGCAGCTGTTCGATTCCTGGGCCGGCCAGCTCAGCCCGATCGACTACGACGTGTTCGCCGCGCCGTACCAGAAGCGGGTGATCGACCAAGTGAAGGCCACCCATCCCGACACCCCCCTGATCCTCTACATCTCCGGCAGCGCCGGGGTGCTGGAGCGCATGGCCAGCACCGGCGTCGACTTCATCTCACTGGACTGGACCGTGGACATGGCCGACGGCTGCGCCCGCCTGCCCGATCACGTGGGCGTGCAGGGCAACGTGGATCCCGGTCTGCTGTTCGGCACCCCCGAGGGGATCCGTGACCGCATCCTCGACACGGTGCGCAAGGCCCGCGGCCGCCGCCACATCCTCAACCTCGGCCACGGCATCCTGCCCGGCACGCCGGAGGACAACGCCCGCGTGTTCTTCGAAACCGGCAAGGCCGTGAACGAGCTGCTGGGGGCAACTGCTTGACGGGCAGGCCCCAAAGGGGCAGGCCCGAACGCATCCTGATCACTGGAGCCAGCGGCTGTGTGGGGCAGCACATCACCCGGCTGCTGCTGGACGACACCGACGCCGAGCTGCTGCTGCTGCTGCGCGATCCGGCCAAGCTCACGGCCGTGCCCTGGGATCACCCCCGCATCACCCTGCTGGTGGGTGACCTGCGCAACCTGGACCCCCACGCCGGCGCCATTGCCACCGCCACGCGGGTGATCCACACGGCCACGGCCTGGGGGGATCCGCCGCGGGCCATGGCCGTGAACGTGGTGGCGGTGAAGCAGTTGCTGGCCTTCACCAGCCCCGAGTGGCTGGAGCAGGTGCTCTACTTCTCCACCGCCTCGATCCTGGATCGGGATCTCCATCCGCTCAGCGAGGCGCTCAGCCAGGGCACCGAATACATCCACACCAAGGCCCTCTGCCTGCAGCAGCTGGAGGAGCACCCCCTGGCCGATCGGATCGTGGCCCTGTTTCCCACCCTGGTGTTCGGCGGCCGGGTGGATGGCGGCGGCCCCTACCCCACCAGCTACCTCAGCGCCGGCCTGACGGAGGCCTGCCGCTGGCTGTGGCTGGCCAAGTGGCTGCGGGTGGACGCCAGCTTCCACTTCATCCACGCCGCCGACATCGCCCGGGTGTGCCTGCACCTGGTGAGCCAGCCCCAGGGGCCCAATCCCGAGCCGGGCCAGGGGCGGGTGCGGCGGCTGGTGCTGGGCCAGCCGGCCATCAGCGTGAACACCACGGTGCGGCGCCTGGGGCGCTGGCGGGGCTGCTGGCTGCCACCCTTCGCTCTGGAGATCCGCCCCTGGCTGGTGGAGGCCCTGATTCGCCTGCTGCGGCTGGAGGTCACCCCCTGGGACCGCTTCTCGATCCGCCAGCGCCACTTTGTGCATCAGCCCGTGAGTCCGCCGGAGCGCTTCGGCCTGGTGAGCCATGCGGCCACGCTGGAGGCGGTGTTCGAGGACGCGGGGCTGCTGCGGCGCCGGGCCCTCGGCTGGCGCTGGTGGCAATTGTTTCGAAGCTGAGCATCAGGAAGCACCGGGCCACAGCCAGCGTTTACGTTTGCCGGGACGACTCTGTTCCCAAGCGCCCTTCCATGCGCCGACTCTTTCCCCTGATCGCTCTGTGCCTGGCGTTGGTGCTGGGTGCCGCTCCCAGCCACGCCGCCGACGTGGCCCATGGCGGCCAGATCTTCTCGGCCAACTGCGCCGCCTGCCACATGGGCGGCGGCAACGTGGTGAACGCCGAGCGCACCCTCAAGCAGGACGCCCTCGAGGCCTACCTCACCGGCTACAGCGACGACCACGTGGCGGCGATCGCCTATCAGGTGTCCAACGGCCGGAACGCCATGCCCGCCTTCCTCGGCAAGCTCAGCGACGGCGACATCGCCGATGTGGCCGCCTACGTGGAGGACATGGCCTCCAAGGGCTGGGCCTGATCCCTCCAAGGGCTGGGCCTGATCACGGCCTCCATCAGACCCCGGCCTCGGCCGGGGTTTTTTCATGGCCGCAGCTCAGCTCAGGGCCCGGCGGGCCTCCAGCACCGCCAGGTAGAGCTCTTCGGGCACCTCGCGGATGTCGTACTCGCTGGGCAGCACTCCGTGCACGTGGCGGTGCACGGCCATCCAGCAGTTGCGCTCCGGATCGGCACCGGTGCCATCAAACGCCAGGGAGGCCTGGGCCAGCTCCTGCACCAACTGGGCTGTATCCATCAACGGACGCTGCGCTGGCTCGCTCAACGGAGCCCATCATGGCCCCATCAACCCGCCGCTGGGTCGGGGCGCCGTACCGAGCTGTACGGCCTGCCGGGGGATGTCAGCAGGGCCGGGGATCCATAGGTTGAGATCACCCCACACAGCCACCGCCCGCCGGGAGGTTTCCGCATGCATCCCACCGCTGAACAGTTCACCGAGAAAGCCTGGGGCGCCATCGTGGCCGCCCAGCAGCTGGCCCAGCAGAAGCGCCAGCAGCAGATGGAGAGCGAGCACCTGTTCGCCGCCCTGCTGGCCCAGCAGGGACTGGCCGGTCGGATCCTGGAGAAGGCCGGCGTGGACGTGGCAGCCCTGGCCCAGTCGATCGAGAGCTTCATCGCCGGCCAGGCGAGCCTCAGCAGCGCGCCCGAGAACGTGTATCTGGGCAAGGGCCTGAACGCCGTGCTCGATCAGGCCGAGCAGCTCAAGGGCAGCTTCGGCGACAGCTACATCGCCATCGAGCACCTGCTGCTGGCCCTGGCCGACGACCAGCGCTGCGGCCGCTCGCTGCTGGCCTCCGCCGGCACCGACACCGGCAAGCTGCGCCAGGCGGTGGAGGCGGTGCGGGGATCCCAGAAGGTCACCGACCAGAACCCGGAAGGCACCTACGAGTCGCTGGAGAAGTATGGCCGCGACCTCACCGCCGCCGCCCGCGACGGCAAGCTCGATCCGGTGATCGGCCGTGATGAGGAGATCCGCCGCACGATCCAGATCCTCAGCCGCCGCACCAAGAACAACCCGGTGCTGATCGGTGAGCCGGGCGTGGGCAAGACGGCGATCGTGGAGGGCCTGGCCCAGCGGATCGTCAACGGCGACGTGCCCCAGGCGCTGCAGAACCGCCAGCTGATCGCCCTGGACATGGGCGCCCTGATCGCCGGCGCCAAGTACCGCGGTGAATTCGAGGAGCGGCTCAAGGCCGTGCTCAAGGAGGTCACCGAGAGCGAGGGACAGATCGTGCTGTTCATCGATGAGATCCACACCGTGGTGGGGGCCGGCGCCACGGGCGGGGCGATGGATGCCAGCAACCTGCTCAAGCCGATGCTGGCCCGGGGTGAACTGCGCTGCATCGGCGCCACCACCCTCGATGAGCACCGCCAGCACATCGAGAAGGATCCGGCCCTGGAGCGCCGCTTCCAGCAGGTGTTCGTGGATCAGCCCACGGTGGAGGACACGATCTCGATCCTGCGCGGCCTCAAGGAGCGCTACGAGGTGCACCACGGCGTGCGCATCGCCGACAACGCCCTGGTGGCTGCGGCGGTGCTGAGCAGCCGCTACATCGCCGACCGCTTCCTGCCCGACAAGGCGATCGACCTGGTGGATGAATCGGCCGCCCGGCTGAAGATGGAGATCACCTCCAAGCCCGAGGAGATCGACGAACTCGATCGCCGCATCCTGCAGCTGGAGATGGAGAAGCTGTCGCTGGGGCGTGAATCCGACCCCGCCAGCAAGGACCGGCTGGAGCGGCTGGAGAAGGAGCTGGCCGAGCTGGGCGAGCAGCAGAGCGCCCTCAACGCCCAGTGGCAGGCCGAAAAGGGCTCGATCGATGAGCTCAGCGCCATCAAGGAGGAGATCGAGCAGGTGCAGCTGCAGGTGGAACAGGCCAAGCGCAACTACGACCTCAACAAGACTGCCGAGCTGGAGTACGG